>NZFZ01000027.1 GCA_002689405.1 Gammaproteobacteria bacterium
GTATTGAGCGAATGGTTGAGAGAGTTTCTTTTTACTGGTTTTCCATGGTTGTATATAGGTTATACCGCTGTAGATAACAGCCTGTTACAGGGCTACATTCCTATCCTTGGAATTTTTGGCATAGGTTTTCTCATTGTTTTGATCTCTCAAATGTTTCTTGCTTTGCTTAACGGCTTAAGAGACTTTAATCAAAGCAAATCTTTATATTTATCTTGCCTAGTCTTAATAATAGTTTTTATCAGCAATCAACCTCTAAAAAATTTCAATTGGACTGAGTCAACTGGGAAAATCTTGGCAACAGTTGTTCAGCCTAATATTGATATCAAAGAAAAATGGACGCAAAAAGGATTACAAAAAATACAAAGTGCGATAGAAAAGAAATTAAATCAAAATCCACCGCAAAATCTTACTCAATCCTCTGTCATATTTTGGCCCGAGGTAACTCTCACCTCATTGATTCAAAAGGACAGAATAAATGAATTCAGNAANAANATTCTCAACGAAAATAATATGCTNGGAATGGTCATAGGTGNATTATCNGAAAANAAGNCAGAAGAAATAAATAATTCATTAATTGGAATTGGNAATNTCTCAGGCATTTACGACAAAANGTTTTTAGTNCCNTTTGGNGAATACGTTCCTNTCTCAGGACTNTTNAGTGTATTTTTTGATTTTTTTAATTTCAATAGGCCGCAAATATTTTCAGGTANCAAGANCGAACTTATTGGGAATNATTTNATAAAAATATCTTCAGCAATNTGTTATGANATTGCCTATCAAAATNTATTTTTATCCAATAGCAAAAAAACNAATATCTTNTTTAATGCCAGNAACGACAATTGGTTTGGAANTGGCTTAGGCCCTCATCAACATTTGCAAATTGCAAGATTTAGAGCGGCTGAACANCANAAATATTTNGTGAGATCGACATCAACTGGTATCAGCGCCTTAATTAACCATCACGGACAGATCATAAAAAAAATTGAANCTTCTACTGNCAAAAATGAATTAGAGAGTTTTCAAGAAGATGTGATTCTTAANTCAGGTCAAACTCCNTATGCATATTTTGGGAAAAANCCTTTNTTATTCATATTGGTTATTATCTTTTTTATATCNGCGATATTAAAATTTAAAAGGGATGAAAACTTATTTTAAGTATTTAATTTTTGTGATTTTTAGTTCTGCCTTTTTTTATGGTTGTAGTTCAGTNCCTTTGGATTATTCATCTTATGAAAATATCAATTTTCAAGAATTTGGTGAAATGAATAAAAANCGAACTCACGTTTTAATAAATTTAGCTAAACAGGAACTTACTATAAAAACTCCATATTCAAGTAAAACTTACCCGATTTCATCTTCTGCTTATGGAATCGGTAGTGTTCGAGATAGTTTAAAAACTCCTCTTGGTGCACATGTAATTTCTGAAAAAATCGGTAAAGGAGCAAAAATAGGTTCTGTTTTCAAGGCNAGAAAGTTTACCGGGGAAATAGTGGTACCAATTACAGAAAAAATTGATATCAAAGAGGATGTCATCACTACTAGGATTCTATGGTTGGATGGTTTGGAAATTGGAAAAAACAAAGGAGGAAATGTAGATTCAAAAAGTCGATATATTTACATTCATGGCACTGCCGAAGAGGGTCTTATTGGTGAGCCTGCCAGCTTGGGNTGCATCAGAATGAGGAATACAGACGTTATAAAGTTATTCAATAGAGTGAGAAAAGGTACACAGGTATTGATTTACTGAACTTTATTATTTAATTTANCATTATGAGATTTGCTTTAATTTTATTTTCCTTNTTTNTCGTNAGTTGCTCTCAAGGAAATGCCGAAACAGAAAATTTTAATGCAATGAACTTTCAACCTGATCTAAACAAAATCCCTGTAGAAGGTTGTCCTGCNATTTTAAATCACAACATCCGCGTGCTTGATTCAAAAGAAATCATCAATTTGTGCGAACACAAAGACAAAGTAGTGCTTGCAGTAAATGTTGCNAGTCGATGCGGTTTCACTTATCAGTATGAAGCTTTGCAAACATTATTTGAAAACTACCAAGGAAAAGACTTTGTGATTTTAGGCTTTCCTTCTAGAGACTTTATGTTTCAGGAATATAGTGATGAAGGCCAAGTAAAAGAGTTTTGTAATTCTAAGTATGGCGTGACCTTTCCCATGTTCGCTACATCAAGTGTCAAAGGAAAAAAGGCCAACAGCTTTTATCAAAACCTTGCNATGATTACTGGNAAATCTCCTGATTGGAATTTCACNAAGTATTTGATCTCTAAAGATGGTGAAGTNTTAAAACCTTTCTCCAAGAATATAGAGCCNGATAGNNAAGAAATAATTTCTGCAATCGAATCACTGCTCTAAAACTTCNGGAACTCCATTTTTATCTNTAACTAAACAATCTGCCTTTCTTGCAGCAAATATACCGTTGGCTACAACTCCGGGAATGTTATTGATTTCGTTTTCAATNTCATAAGGCACCTTAAGTTTTAAGTTACGGACATCNATTATTTGATTNCCGTTATCAGANACAAATCCTACTCTATATTCTGGAGTTCCTCCTCTTACCACCATCTGTCGTGCGACATAACTTCTTGCCATTGGAATNACTTCAATAGCAACTGGAAATTTTCCAAGCAGTTTTACTTNTTTNGAAGAATCGCAAATGCAGANGAATTTTCTAGATGCTGAGGCAATAATCTTTTCTCGNGTCAATGCTCCGCCACCGCCTTTGATCATTTCAAAACGATCATTGATTTCATCNGCNCCATCGATATAAAAATCNGGNGAGCCAACATCATTTAACTCGGANACTTCNAAACCTGCCTCTTCCAATAATTNNGNGCTTGCAACTGAACTGGATACGATGGCTTTGATTTCAGGTTTTTGATTGATCAATTCTNGGATAAAAAAATTNGTAGTACTTCCTGTACCAATACCCAAAATACAATCTTTATGAAGCTTTGTGGCCAGATACTCATAGGCTTTGCGCGCAACAGCTTGTTTGGTTTCTGAGTTAGAATTTTCCATGTCTATGGCTTATAAGAGAACTCTACGTATAATACCTCGCTTTCCAGAATTTTTATGAAAAAANTAATCAAAAACTACATAGAAANAATAGAGAACTCTAAAGTTTATGAGGTNGCTANNNTTTCNCCTCTAANTAAGGCTGATAANTTATCAAAAGAACTGGTAAATAGTATTTACTTAAAAAGAGAAGATTTACAGCCTACCCACTCTTTTAAAATTAGGGGTGCTTACAACAAGATTGCTCACCTTTATCAATCCAAAAANATTACTGANGTNGCAACNGCATCNGCGGGAAATCATGCNCAAGGAGTNGCTTATTCGGCAAAAGAGCTAGGCATCAANGCCACTATCTTCATGCCNAAGACCACGCCTTTGATCAAAGTNAANGCAGTNAGAGATTTGAAAGCTAAGGTAGTTTTGNTTGGNAATAACTTTGATGANGCGCTTNAAGAATCNAAANCATTTTGTAAAAAAAATAAAGTAAATTTCATCCANCCATTTGATGATCCNTTAGTAATTGCAGGACAAGGNACGGTTGGCATGGAAATCTCANAACAATTTCCTGAAAATCTTTATGCTGTATTNGTTGCNGTTGGTGGTGGTGGTTTGATTGCTGGAATTGGAGCTTACTTAAATAAGGTTCATCCNANTGTAAANATAATAGGTGTTGAAGCANCNGATTCAGCAGGATTNCATGCCTCTGTGAANGCAGGTAAAAGANTNAAACTCAAAGAAGTTGGATTNTTTGCTGATGGAGCTGCGGCAAAACAAATAGGAAAAAATAACTACGAACTTATAAAAAATTTCTTGGATGATTCAATAACCGTTGATACCGATGAAATTTGTGCTGCTGTGAAGGATACTTTCTTGGAAACTAGGACTGTTCCTGAACCGACTGGAGCTTTAGCGCTTGCTGGATTAAAAAAATACATTGGTCAAAAAAGAATTAAGAATAAAAATCTTATCGCAACTTATTGCGGCTCAAATCTTAATTTTGAATCTTTAGGACATATTGTTGAAAGATCCAAAATTGGAGAAAAAAAGGAAATTATTTTAAGTATAGGTATAGACGAAAAAAAGGGTTCGTTTAGAAAACTTTGCAGAGACATCGGCCAAAAAAATATCACCGAGTTTAGTTATAGAAAAGATGGCAGTTTTAAAGCAAAAATTCTTTTGGGAATGGAACTTCAAGATTCAAAAAAAAGCAAAGATATTTTTTTAAAAGCCTTAAGAAATAAAAAGTACTCTTTTACAGATTTAAGCAACGATGAAATCTCTAAAAAACATCTTAAATTCATGCATGGTGGNAGAGGACCCCAACTAGAAGATGAATTCGTAGAAGAAGTTTACAGTGTAGATTTCCCTGAAAAACCAGGTGCCCTTCTCAATTTTTTAACTTTGCTTAAAGACAAATGGGATATCTCCCTTTTTCATTATAAAAATCAAGGTGCAATCTATGGTGGTGCATTAGTAGGTTTTGCAATAAGACAGAAGCAAGTAAAAAGTCTGGAAAAAGATCTCCTAAGGATTTCCTATCCTTTTACCAGAGAGACTGAAAACCTAGGTTACCAAGCTTTTTTAAAGTAATTGCTTATCTGTAAAAACTACATCTAACTTCAAGTCAAAGTCTTCAAGTATTAATTTTTTTATGAATTGAAACTCATAAGCCAAGCCAATAAATTCTGGTTCGGTGACACCTGAAAAAGTTTTATCATAGAAACCTCCTCCGAATCCCAATCTTTGAAAGTTCTCATTGAAAGCGCGTAAAGGAACAATAACCGCATTTAATTTCTCGAGCTCAATGGTTTCCTCACTCATGGGTTCAAGGATATTTAAAGAATTTTTTCTAAATTTAGTTTTTTTGTTACAAAGTACAAATTCCAATTTATTGCTCTTGGAATTGATTTTTGGTAGGTATAAATGATTTTTGGAATCTGTTAGAAATTTATTTATTTTCTCAGTTGAAACTTCATGAGGCAGAGACATATAACTTGCAACGTGTGAAAATTTTTTTTTCTCCAAATGATCTTTTATAAAATCTAAGTGGACTTTTTCTTGGTAACTTTTAGAGGAGGCAGTTAAGCTTTTGAAGCCTTTTGAAATTAACTCTCTTGCTTCAGCTTTATTCATATTTAAGAGAGCTTCCCAAGTTATCGCCGTTAAATAAAACCCGAACCGTAAAGTTCAGGTCGGGAAGAATCACCATCTATCAGGCTGCCCTAAGGGCGCTCAACAAGAGAAGTATCAAATTCCCTATTTATTTTGCATCGGCTCGAAGTGTTATATAACTAGCAAATAAGCCAGGAAGCNTNGAAAATTATAGCAATATTTTAAAGCTTAGATAATTCAGAAATCTCGTCTACTAACTTAAGACTTAAATTTTCTTCTTCAGATGAATCGACTTTTTCTTCTGAAACATTTGCNGCTGATTTTTCATCTGTAGCTGCCGATGNTTCNTCATTTNCCTNGNTTGANGAAGCTCCTTCGTTTGAGAGGAATTCATTCACTACNTCAAGNCCTGCTAATACGGCAACTTTTTCAATTGGAAGATTTCTNGTTTTGCGTTTGATGGATTTGATTCGCTTATCCAAGATTTCNCCNGCTTCNATCAAGGTGGATTGTTCCTCGGGAGGACAATATAACTGATACTCGATGCCTGCTATTTTNAGGNTTACTATGTCTTGATCGTCTTCACTCATAAAGCTTCTAATTTTGAAATCAATATTTCTAACTTTTTTCTTGATAATTCTATATTATCTTTTAATCGATTATTCTCTTTTTTAAGTCTTAAATTTTTGTTTCTTAAATCTTTGTTTGCCTCTCTAAGTTTTTTAGAAAGCTCTAAGAGCTCCTTTAGATTTTTCTCTAATTCCTTCTGCGACACAGATATTATTTTATTCTTATATCAATAACGTTTCTATAAAGACTTTATATTGAAGTAAAATCAACNTATGGACATTTTTCTAGAAAGNAGAAAAAAATTAGCTGATNTGTTGCCTGATGGATCGGTAGNAGTCATTCATTCAGCCAATCAAAAAATCAGAAATGGTGATACTGACTATTCTTTCAGACAAGATAGCGATTTTTTNTACTTAACTAACTTTAATGAAGCNGATGCNGCNTTAGTTATTGAAAAAAAAGGNANTACGATTTTTCATCTCNTCTGTGCGGAAAAAGATGAAGTAAGAGAAAAATGGGAGGGACCTCGATTGGGTCCTGAAAATGTNNCCCNACTGGGTTTTGAAAGCGGTTTTAAAATAGANGATCTNNTTTTAAAAACCACTGAATTTNTCGAAGGNGCNGATCATTTATTTTGTCAAAACAAAAGTCAAAAAAAATTATTCTTTGCATTAACCAAAGGGCTAAAAGGTAAAAAGATCAACTTTGATTTAAATCCAAAAAACATTAAGAGTGTTGATTCTTTAATACACGAATTAAGACTTTTAAAATCNAAAGAAGAAATCAGTATTATTCAAAAAGCATGTGATATCTCATCTTCGGCTCATGAAAGAGCAATGAAAGCTGTAAAACCAGATATGTACGAATATCAACTTGAAGCAGAATATCTGCATGAATTTATGGTCAATGGAGCAAAGGAGTGTGCCTATCCTTCTATCGTGGGAGGAGGAGAAAATGCATGCATTCTTCATTACAGCAAGAATACAGATTTGCTAAAAGATGGTGATTTGGTTCTGGTCGATGCAGGCTGCGAATACAAGGGCTACGCGAGCGATATCACTAGAACTTTTCCTGTTAATGGAAAATTTTCGTCAGAACAGAAACTTATCTACGAGATCGTTTTGGAATCTCAAAAGCAATCTATTGAAAGCATTTCAGAAAAATCTAATCCTCTTGAGACGCATAAAAAATCTTTAGAAGTCATTGTTGAAGGACTATTAAGCTTGGGTTTGTTAAAGGGCTCTAAAGAAGAAGTCATTGAAACTCAATCTTATTCAAAGTTTTACATGCACCGCGTCGGTCATTGGTTAGGTCTTGACGTGCACGATGTAGGTGGCTATGAAAAAGATGGCAAAGTAAGGTCTTATGAAAATGGGATGATTACCACTATCGAACCAGGAATCTACATCAGCAATGAAGAAAACGTACCTGAAAAATTTAAAGGAATTGGAATTCGAATCGAAGATGATGTGTTAGTTGAAAACAATCAGCCAAAAATTCTTAGTTCAGCCATCAAAGAGCTTGATGACATTCAACAACTGATGGCGAGTTAATGAAATATGATGTGCTCATTGTTGGTGCTGGCGTAACTGGTGCCCTACTTTTTCTTGCATTGAAGAATAAAAATATAAATGTCGGTCTAATAGACAGTCGAGATAAAGCACCAAATAGTTACCGCCATCTATCATTGAATAACAAGAGTATGACATTTCTAAAAGAGCTAGATGCGTGGAATGTCATAAGTAAAAATGCTTTTGAATACAACCAGATAAAGGTTTGGGATCAAGAAGGCACTGGATTTATAGATTTCAATGTAAATGAATTGGAAAAAAATATTCCGAATATTGGCTTCATAGTCAAAGAAGGAGACATTCAAAATTCTCTGTTATCTCTCGTTTCCGATTCAAAAAATCTTTTGTGGAGTTGTAATTTAGAAAAAATAGAGAAAATTAATGGAGATATTCATTGCGAAACATCAAAGGGAAAATTGGAGACAAAAATTTTAATAGGTGCAGATGGCATTCAATCAAGTGTAAGAAACCTTTCTTCGATTTCATCAAGAACTTGGAGTTACAATCAGACAGCAATAGTTGCCAACTTTTCTGTACCCCAAACAGACCCATGCATTAGACAAACTTTCACCTCGGTGGGACCGCTTGCTTTGCTCCCAATGAATGAGACTGAACTTACTATGATATGGTCCATTGACGATACCAAGGCCTATGATTACATTGGTATGAATGAAGATGACTTCATAAATGAAATTCATCAATCTTTCGGGGAAAAACTTCCAGAAATAAAATTCTCAGCCAAAAGGCAGTCATTTCCTCTAAAACACCTCTCTGCAAAAACTTTTGCAAGAGGTAATGTTTTTCTTGTTGGAGATGCTGCGCACCATATTCATCCGTTAGCAGGATTGGGATTAAACGCAGGAATCGGTGATGTGAAATCTCTATCGGATTTAATTACTCCTGAAAGTTTGCTTCAAGTTAAACAAATTGAAGATAGATATAACAGGCAAAGAATTCCAATCAATTTAGCCCTAGCAGCTGCTATGGAAGCTTTCAAAAGGGGTTTCGAGCAAAAAAATATCTGGATAAGACTCATTAGAAATCATGCTTTTAGTCTTACCAATAAACTAACTTTTCTAAAAAATAAATTTATTGAGCTCGCTACTGAGCTTTAGTTCTTAATTAATGAGTTGGAAAAATCCTCTACTCTTTTCCAGTCGGTAAATTCAAATCTAGCCTTGGCGTCTGTAGGTCCTTTGGTGATCCACATGATAAGTCTAATCATAAATCTATCGAAAAAATTATATGTTGGGTAATCAACAACGCCAGCAAAAACATCCATTTTGTTTGGTTTCCATTTTGTTGCTTTGAGAAATTTTGCAACATACGGATTAGTATCGGGAGTATTTTTCTCTGGCTTTCTAGCAACGACATTTACACTAAAAAAAGCGTTTTCTTTGCTTGAGAGCTCATCAAGGTTTTTTTCAATAAACTCAAAAAGTTCTTTTCGATAGTTACCATATCTGATGCTGGCCCCAATAATAACTTGTTGATAATTTTTTAAGCTCAGCGATTGAGCATCAACTAATGAAGTTAAGTCAACGTTTGCGTGATGCTTGATATGTTCAGCAATTTTGCTCGAGATTTTTTTAGTATGACCATCTACAGAAGAATATATTACAAGAGTATTTCTCATCTTATTTCCACTTCGCTGACGGCGGCATGGACATCAGGATAGCTTCTGTAGATCCTCCTGTTTTTAAACCAAACAAAGTACCTCTATCCCAAATTAAATTGAATTCTACGTAACGCCCTCTTTTGATAAGTTGTTGTTCTTTTTCTTCTTCAGTCCAGTCTAAGTCTTTTTTGCTAGATACGGTTTCTTTAATAATATTGAGAGTGGTTGAACCAAGCTCTTTTACAAAATCAAAATCGTCTTNCCANTTNCCNGTATTCAAATGATCAAAAAAAATNCCGCCAACTCCTCTGGGNTCNTNTCNNTGAGCAAGATAGAAATATTCATCNCANTTTTTTTTAAAATNNGAGTAATAGTTATTGTCTGATTTATCACATGCTTCTTTTAACTTAGCGTGAAAAAGTTNGGNTTCTTTNTCGTCTGGAATTGATGGAGTCATATCTGTTCCGCCTCCAAACCAATTTTCNCCAGTAGCTAAAAATCNNGTATTGAAATGAAAAGCCGGCACCTTGGGCGATTGCATGTGAGCAACCAAACTGATCCCAGAAGCCCAATACTCNGCAGATTTTTCTGTTCCTTTNATTTGAGATTTAAAATCATCAGAAAATTCACCCGCAACAGTTGAAATATTTACNCCAACCTTTTCAAATACCTNNCCTTTTAGAATGCTTATTTCNCCNCCNCCAGAACCTTTATGATTCCATTTTTTTCTTTCAAANTTTCCGCCATCTAANTCTTCNAAGGCAGNGCAAAATTGNTCTCTCAAAGATCTAAACCATTGAGATGCTGAATCTTTTTTTTCATCTAAACTGCTGNTCATAGTTGGGATATTTTATTTGNAATTAAATTATTGATNGCTTCCACATGCTCGTCNTTATCATTTAAGCAAGCTATGTANTGGAAAGCCTCACCNCCAGAATCTANGAATATTTCNTTATTNTCNTCATCGATTTCTTCTATGGTTTCTANACAATCCATACTAAACCCNGGCGATAAAANTAAGATTTTNTTNACTCCCTCTTCAGGTAATTTTTCCATCAGTTCACTTGTATAGGGTNTTAACCACTCTCTTCCAGCCGCTGCCAATCTCGATTGAAAACTAGTAATGTACTGATTTTCTTCAAGCCCTAAAGCTTCTGCAACCANGCGAGAAGTCTTCTGACAAAAACAATGNTAAGGATCTCCNTCATCAAAATATTTTTTTGGAATGCCNTGATAAGAAAAAACTACCTTGTCTTGTTTTCCATAAAATTCATGAGTTTTAATTGTGTTAGCTAATGAATTTATNTACTCANAATTNTCATGGTAGCCGCTCACAAAATGCAAACTAGGAACCCAGCGCCATCTTGAAAGAATTNCGCTCACCTTATCGAATATTGTTGCAGCAGTTACTGCAGAATATTGAGGAAACAAAGGTAGAAGTAAAATTTTACGACAATTTTTCTCCTTCAAACTCAACAAAGCTTTTTCAAGGCTTGGATTTCCATAGCGCATGGCTAATTCAAATTCTATAGATTCAGAATTTTTATTCAGGTTTTTTATCTTGCTTAAAAATCTCTTTGAATAAACCAGCAACGGCGAGCCTTCTTCAAGCCATACAGATTTATAAAGGGCTGCTGATTTTCTTGGCCTAAAAGGTAAAATAAAGAGATTAAGTACCAACCACCAGATCATTTTAGGCACTTCTATGACTCTCGTATCTGATAAAAATTCTCTAAGGTATTTTCTTACATCTTTTGTAGAGTAACTATCTGGCGAACCAAGATTGCAGATAATTACACCAACTTTTTGTTTGTCTTCGTGGGAAAAATTCTCTTCGCCTAAAAAACTCATAAATAAGACCTTACTTTGTTCACAAAATGTTTAACATTTTCTTGAGGTGTAGTCTTGATAACGCCATGACCTAAACCACATACCCATCCTTTTCTATCCTCTATTGAAAGAGAGGAAATATCTTCTAGAAATAAATTTAAAGCTTTATCAAATTCGTTGAAATCCTGAGTAATGATTTTTTCACTAAAATTACCTTGGATGAAACCTTCTTTCCTTTTTGCAAAAATATCTTGAATGCTGACATTTGAATCTACCCCAATTCCTGCAAAAGGAACTTCGAAACTGTCGGATGCAGCAAAGATATCATCATAAGAAATTCCGTCTTTTGCATAGTAACCAACTTGATTTGGAAAAGACTTTACCAACTCACATAAAATTTTATTGAGGTAAATAGATAAATCATCTCTAGCAAGCTGGTGTGCACAAGAATCAAAAATCATTACCAGTTCAGCTCCAGCCTGCAGTTGCAAAGAAATGTTTTTATGTAAAAGAGGATAGATATACTCTTCCAAAATTGCCCATTGGTAGCTTTCTATTTTTCCCATCTTGTCTAATTTATTTTTCGCTGAGGCAAAAGATAGCAATGTCCATGGTCCACCAATAAAGCCAATCATAGACTTATCGTCTGGAAGCAATTCCATCGTTCTTTCTATTGCCTCCCCTTGGAATTCCAAAGAAGCAACGGGGTTTTTATTGATAAAAATTCTGGAGACATTTTCCTCTGATAGATGTTCTTTGAAAATTGGACCAGGATCATAAATCAAGTCCATACCCAAAGACTCCAAGGGAAAAAGAATGTCGCTGAATAAAATAGCGACATCAAAGTCAAATTCTTCTATTGGACCTAAAGCAGTTTGAGCTGACAAGGCTGGACTTTTACAAAGCTCAACGAAAGAATGAGATTTCTTGAGATTTTGATAATGGTCATGATATCTGCCAGCTTGACGCATAAACCATATCGGCGGAATTTCCTGAGGAACCCGATTCAAAGCATTTTGAAACCTGGAGTTACGCATAAGAGAAATTATAGATTTTTTGCTGTCTCTTTTGCGGCATAAGTTAAGATGCAATCCGCACCAGCTCGCTTAAATGAAAGAAGCGATTCAAATATTACGTCCTCACTCAGCCAGTTTTTTTCAATTGCTGCCTTCAACATAGCGTATTCTCCGCTTACTTGATAAACAAAGGTTGGCATTTGAAATTTTTCTTTAACTGCCTTTACTACGTCAAGATAAGGCATACCTGGTTTTACCATAACAATGTCAGCTCCTTCATTTATATCCAAGGCAACCTCGTGAAGAGCTTCATCAATGTTTGCAACAGCCATTTGATAAGTATCTTTTGTTTTATTTCCAAAAAATTTTGCAGATTCTACTGCTTCTTTAAAAGGGCCATAAAACTTAGAACTGTATTTTGCCGAGTAAGCCAGAATCATAGTATTTATAAAACCCTTTTCTTCTAGCGTTTTCCTTATAACTCCAATTCTGCCATCCATCATGTCAGATGGCGCGATGATGTCTGTACCTGCTTGAGCTAGCTTCAATGCTTGATCTTCTAAAATTTTAAGTGTCTCATCGTTATCAACGTCTCCGTCTGAATTTAATACGCCATCGTGTCCATGAGTTGTGTAAGGATCTAAAGCTACGTCAGCAATAACTTGAATTTCCGGAAAATTTTGTTTTATTGTTTTTATTACGTTATTGAGAAAATTATTTTCATTTACTGCCTCGGAACCTTTCTCGTCTTTCTTATCTTCGTCTATCACAGGAAAAATGGCTACCGCTTTGATGCCTAAACTCACAAGTTCTTCGATTTCTTTGAGTATACTTTTTTCTGAGTGTCTAAAAATCCCAACTAGAGATTCTATTTCTTCTTTTTCTTTTATGGATTCCTTAACAAAAATAGGCTGAATTAAGTCATCGATTGACAATTTATTTTCTGCAACAAGATCTCTTATAGATTTATTCGATCGCAATCTTCTGAGTCTAGAAAGTGGATATTTTCTTTTAAAATTTGCCATATCGGGTAAACAGGTGCGTAGCTTACTTTGCTTCTTTTACTTTTTCCAGCCAGTCTTCATATTTTAAAAAAGGCTTTATTTTATTAGGATATAGTTTGTTCAACTCATCAAAAGTTTTTCCTAGACCGCATGAATGTTCAGCATTTTCAATACTTGGAAATCTTTTCAAAGCTTCTTTAAATGAACTGATAGACATCCAATAGAAATGAGAATATTTGGATAAATCTTCTACATCTTTTTCAGGCACTAATTTATAAGTTGCTATAAGTTTTTTATCTTTTGGTTCCGAATCAATATGAGAGACCAAAAACCAATTTACCTGTTCAAGTAAAGAGCTGGGTTTCGATTGTTCCTCCCCTAGGCTATCCGAAGTCCCATTCACCCATATTCCTTTCCTAGCTAATTTAAACCAGTTTTCAATGCCGCTTGTCCAAATGACATTCGACAAATCAATTGCTATACCTTTTTCTATTGAACTTGCTCTTGAGATATACAAACCAGAATTTTTAATTGCTTCTATTTCCTTTATCCCTTCGTCAATCTTTGATCGGGAAAATAATTTAAAATCCTTTTTTGATTTCGGGTAGAAATCTTCAATTAGATTTTCGAATCCGGATAATTTTTTCTTGAAAGGTGAAAAACACCTTTCATCAATGAATTCATTTTCTGGCGTTAAGCCTTTCTCTGTAGTGATTTTTCCAAGAGGATGATTTTCTATGCTTACGCCTATTTTTTGATGACAGCCTCCGCCGTATTTTTTGAGTTTTTTTCTTTCATCTTCTACATCTTTAAAAACATCCAAATCATTGATTTCATTGAGTAATTCAACTACTTTTTTATTACCTGATTTTACCTCGACAGCCAATGCTCCTTGGCCAGGCGCGCAAGGGTTTTGTGAACAAGGAATTACCATCCACAAAAAACCATTTAAGTTCTTTTTAAAGGAATCTAATTCAGTTGTTATCTCTTCTATGGGGGATAACAGTCGATCCAAAGCAGCCTTGGCTATTACCAAACCATCTGCATTTGAATCTTTAAGTTTTTGGACTCTGGTCAAAATATTTCCCCTAATATCAGTAAAGCTAAGAGAGTCCATTTCAAAAGGAAAAGCTTTCTTTAAAAACTTTGATAGATTTTCTTGTCTCCTTGGAGACGAAGTAAAGATTTCTAACTTTTTCTTTTTGAAGGAACTTTTTTTGAAGATCAAAACGTCTCTTGGGTCAGCTCTTTTTATAGTTGCAGCAACTTCTGTTCCCTCCTCAAGATCAACTGGAAGATCTTTCCAAGAGTGAACGGCAATATCTGCTTTTCCACTTAATAATTCTTCTCGGATATCTGAAGTAAAAACTCCCATTTCGGGCATTTTGTGCAGGGGCGTAGTTAAATCTATATCACCTGAAGTATCTTTTGTTTTAAAAATGATTTTGATTTCAGGATATTTTTTTTTAATTACCTCAGAGACTTCTATTGCTTGAAGCTTTGCAAGAGTACTTTTTCTAGAAATGATAGTTAGCTCATTCATTATAACCAATCCTTATAAACAACTATATTATTATAATCCTTTAAAATCTAAATATTTAGTTTGAACTCTTTTACGTTTATAGTAATGTTCAATTCTTTCTTGGAGATGAAATGAACTACAAAAAATACTTTTCCGATGAGTTGACCTCTTTAAAATCACAAGGTCTTTACAGAAAATTCAGAGAAATAAATCGAGATAAAAAACATTTCCCAAAAGCCACTGAAAGGTTTGAAGGCTCAGAAAGACCTGTTGAAGTCTGGTGCAGTAACGACTACTTAAATTTGAGCCAACACCCAGAAGTTATTAAAAGATCCATTGAAGTTATCCAAGAATTAGGCACTGGTTCTGGCGGCACAAGAAATATTTCTGGAACTTCGTCATATCATGCCGACTTGGAAAAAGAACTTGCAGAGTTGCACAATAAAGAGTCCAGTCTGATCTTCCCTTCTGCGTATACAGCTAACCAATCCACTCTTTGGACATTATGTAAAAAACTCGAAGGTATCGAGGTATTCTCCGACGAACTAAATCACGCTTCTATGATACAAGGCATCAAAAACGCTAATGTTCCTTGTCATATTTTTCGTCATAATGATGTCGGTCATCTAAAAGAATTGTTAAATACCTCCAATGCCAGTGTGCCTAAACTTATAGTTTTAGAATCGCTTTATTCCATGGAAGGTTTGAGATCACCTCTAAAACAAATAGTTTCCTTGGCAAAAGAATTCAATGCTTTAACTTATCTCGATGAAGTTCACTCTGTTGGTCTTTATGGGAGAGAAGGCAGAGGGATTGCAGAAGAGCAAGACGTTAGCGACGAAATAGACATCATAAACGGTACTTTATCTAAAGCTTTTGGCCAAATGGGTGGATACGTTGCTGCCAGTTCCGACATTATTGATTTCATAAGAAGTTTTGCTCCTGGTTTCATTTTTACTTCTTCTGCAAATCCAAGTATTGCAGCCGCTTCTATTAAAGCCATTGAAGTAGCAAAGAAGTCTGAAAATCTAAGAGAAGATATCAGACAAAATTCAGATTTGATCAGAGCCGGGTTGAGAGATTTGGAGATTCCTCATTTAGATAATGATAGTCACATCATTCCCATTCATCTTGAAGATCCAAGATTGTGCAAAAACGCTGCCAATCTTCTCATAGAAGAACATGGAATTTATATTCAACCTGTTTTCTACCCTACTGTTCCGAAAGGCGATGAAAGATTTAGAGTTACCATTACGCCCAAGCACCAAGCTGAAGACATCACTAGGTTTCTTTCTTCTTTGAATCAGGTCTGGGATAAATTGAGTTTAAGAAGGGAAGCAGTTGTAAGCACTTCTAATAGTCAAGTTAGCAAAATTTACTAGTATTTTTAGATCGAAATCCCTCTCTAAAGCGGGATTTCTTTTCTCCTAAAAATTATTAAAAACTTTTTGATAAGAAATTCTTACGTTCTGAAATTCTCCTACGGAAACCTGGTGAGTAGAATGCGAATGAGGATAGTATGTCTCATTTCCCAAATTCTCTATGTTTATTCTAACTGTGTCGGTTTCAGTCGGAGTTATCGTCATTGCCATATCTATTCTGGTAAAGTCTGGCAATAAAGGCCCATCTTCAGATTTAATAATTTGTTCATCTTGATATATGGCACCAAAACTTAACCCAAATAAATCATTAGCTTGATGCGTGTACCATAACGACCAAGTAAGCTCTGGCACTTCCTTTACTTTTCCAGTGCCAGCTGAAGCGGTTGCGTCAACAGAAGTTAAGCCAAAGTTAATTGAGTTTTGCTCATTAATCTGACCAGCTATACCGATTTCAAAACCATCTATTTCCATACCGATTACTTCAGATCCTCCGACTCCATCTTCTTGTCCTTTAAGGGTTTGTTGATCAAAATAAGAGATCGCAAAAGATATTCCTGATTCCATATCATATTTAAAACCTAATTCAGTATTTTCATAAACATCAGGATCGAAAACTGCATTGCTTCCCCAAGATTTGTATTGCTCCCCTGATTTTGGAATAAAACTTTCACTGTAACTTAAATATAAAGACATATTATCCTGAGGTTTATAGATAACACCCAGTCTTGGCGAAACATTAGAATCATCTCTTGAGGTAGTTGCAGATCCAGTAGTTTGAGCAGATCTTCCCGAAGCAACTGTATATTTCTTGATGGAAGTATCAACTTGCTCATATCGAGCTCCTAAGACCATGATCCACTGATCCGATAAATCTATATTTCCACTCAAATACAAGGAAGTTACTTCAAGGTCAGTGTCTGCTTTGGTTTTGATATCGCTGGTGTAATCCAAAGCAGTTCTATTACCGTCTTTATCTATTTGAAAAGATGTGTTGGTTGCAACAAAACTATTTGCAACTCCACTGCTTGCAGAATTTTGATTATCAAAATAAGAATTAAATCGAGTATTTTGGTTTTCAGTATCCAAAATATCCAATCCCACAGTTAATGTTCCTCGATCAAATTCATTAACATTACTAAAAGATATCGTAGTTGTTTCTCTCAAAGTCACATCGTTGTATCCTTTTAACTCAACATTTGTTCCATCAAACCCATTCACATACAAGTTCTGATACATCTTATTAAAATCATTAGCCGCTAAGGTTAGATTTATTTTTCCTGAGTCAGAATAGTTGTGAACCAGACTCCCTCTTAAAATTGAAGCCTCGGTGGTATGAATGTTTCCATCAGTACCATAAGTAATTCCATTTAATGCATCAACAGGTGCACCATTTGCTGTTGGAATGCCTCTATCAATGAATCTTTCGTGGTCAAGGTATTCAAAAGAAAGATCAATGATGGTCGCAGCATCGACTGCAAAAGTCATTGTTGGATTGATTCCAAATCTTTGCCCATCATACTGATCTCTGTGATTAGCAAGAGAATCGGAGTGTGCGTTTAATCGAAAAGCTACAGAATCGTTAACTTCTAAATTTCCGTCGATAGCGTAGTCACCTGCACCAAAAGAATCAAGTCCTACATTTAGACCTGTAAATGTTTCTCCTAATAATGCCTTCTTGGATACTCTATTCATAAGACCTCCAGTTCCGCCTCTTCCAAATAGAAGAGCGTTAGGCCCTTTAAGAACTTCTACTTGATCTACGTTGTAGAGAGATCTGTAGTACTGCACATCATCCCTCATGCCGTCTTGATAAAAGTCTGCGGTAGTTCTTACCCCTCTTATGACCAATGCATCTCTATGCCCTTCACCTTGAGTTGTAACCACCCCAGGAACATAACGAACTATGTCTGCAATTGCTCTGAAACCTTGATCCAATATATCTTCATCAGTGATGATTGTTACCGTTTGAGGAACATTGAGAATAGGTACCGGGGGATTCATGGAGTTTACTTGATCCTTAAAAAGCACATTGCCTTTTACCTCAAGCTCTTCGTCTTGTTGTGCAAGCATTGTTGAGGTAACAAAAACCAAAACAATTATTTTAAAAATATTTTTCATATGAAATTCATTACCTTCTCTTTCTAAATAAGATTAATTATTAAATGATAATGATTATCATTTGTATTGTAAATGAAAATGAGAAACATTCTCATTAAGTAATATTTTTATAACTTTAATTTTTTAGGCGTAAAAACGTCGCCAGAAAATAAGTCCCAGCAAAAGAGAAGCCAACCATGCAAAAAGTTCCACATAGTTTGGATTACTGTTGTAACCAAAAAATCCTTTTAAGAATGCGCCAAAGTTTCCGCTATCGTGCATGATATGAGTGTATTTGCCCTGCCCTTTGATGTTGTAACTGTAGAAAAAGGATTGATCATTCTCTTCAAGTTCTGCTTTGGGCTTTAAAATATCCCAAGGTCTTGATATATCCTCTCTGCTTTCAAGACCAACCATTTGCAAATTCTCAGATTTAACCAAGTAACTTTCAATTTCGTGAGTGCCGTAAGCAACCATCCCGGAAGCTAAAAATACCAACAACAAAGTGGTGGCTTGGAAGAAAGATCGAATATTGAATCTTTTTCCCTGAATAACAAAGATATAAACCAAGATTAAAGCAGCGATGATTCCTGTAAAAAACCCCAGATAAGAAAAGCTTTGAGTCATCGAAAAACTAGCTAAAAGAAAAACGACTGTTTCAAATCCTTCTCGAAGCACTGAGAAAAAGACTAAAAAGAAAATTCCCCAGGACGAACTCATTGCAATAACTGACTGTTCTTCAAGTTGCTTACGATCGCTGACATGTTTTGACAGCCAAAAAATTACATACCAAATAAAGCCTGCGGTTATGAACATAAAAATACCTTCAAATAGAGCTTTAAGAGAGTTGTTTCCGAGAGCTTGTTGAGCTGAAACGATAAAATAAGCGACTAAGATACTAGCAACAATTGATGTCAAAACAGCAAGCCAAAGCTTTTGAGTAGAAGCGCCATTACTGGTTAAAAATAAATAGATAATCCCTACAATAAGAGCAGCTTCTAGAGTTTCTCTAAATAAGATAATAAATTCGTTCATAAAAAATTAGTAGCTTTTTGAAACGATAATGATAACTATTCTCATTAAAATAACAAGTTTATTGACTTTCCTTTATATATTTTTTTTAGCTTATGACTAGTTTTTATAAGTAAAATAGATGTATCATTATTAAACAAAAATTATTATCCAGGGGGGATAACAATGTATAAAAAAACATTACTCGCGGGAGTCCTGCTCTCGTTGTTTTCGAGTTTGAGTTTTGCTCAAGACGAACAAGTAACAGTCATAGGTTCCTTAATTAAAGGAACGCCTATTGACTCTGGTTCTCCGATATCTACCTTCAATTCTGAAGAAATTGCAGCTCAAGGTAATTTAAATATCGTAGAACTTATTAAAATGGTTCCTGGCAGTTCTGGAGTGGACGGGGAAGCTAACCAGTTTGGTTCAAACGGTGCTGAAGGTGTCTCAAACGTTAATATGAGAGGGCTTGGTACTCAAAGAACTCTGGTTCTTATTAATGGAAAGCGTCAAGTTACAGTGCCTACTAGATCAGGAGCTAATAGGTCTGTGAACCTTCATGATCTTCCAATGTCTGCTCTTAGCAGAATTGAAATTCTAAAAGAAGGTGCAGCAGCTACTTATGGATCTGATGCTATTGCTGGAGTTGTAAACTTTATTACAGATTCAAATTTTGAAGGCTTAAGAGTTAATCTCAGTGCCAAAGGAATTCCAAATACTGAAGAAAATGTCGGTAGAGAATTTTCCATTACTTACGGAACACAACTTAACGACGGAACCAATTTCCTTCTTTCAGCAGCTCAACAGAAAAAACCAGAATTAAGAGCACAAAACACCGATTACGCTACACAAACATTTGCTAATAATGATGTTGGTGGTTGGTCTTCAATAGGTAACCCTGCTACTTTTATATATAAAGACGGAGCACCAGCTAATGTTGCTGCCGGTCTTGGCGGAGCAGCATTTATTTCAGACCCTGGTTGTAACAGAGCAGGTGGTTATCAACAACTTTTATCAGCCCCTCTTGGAACTGCTATAGAAGCACACAAAGAGTTTGGAGGAATTTGTAGATATCAATACACCTACTTTGATAACGTTCAAGAAGAGCAAGAGAATTCTCAACTGTGGATGGAATTCAATGGAGATATAAACGATCATGATTTTCATGTCGAATTTGCTTATGGAAAAACCAACGTTCCAAACTATGCAACATCCCCTGCCTATCCGCCAAACGACCCTAATTCAAGTGCGGTACCAAACATCCACCCGGCTTTAACAGCTCTTTACACGCAACATCCAGATTTTGCTAATGCTCTAAAACATACTAATTATTATGGAGATGGTTCAAATCAGGCCGCTGCGCACGTTGTTAGAACTAGAGCTATTGGTGCGGTTGGAAATCCATATGGAAACTCTACTGGTGCAGAAATTGAAAAAAGAGAATACGACACATACAGATTTGCTTTCAATTTTGAAGGTGAATTAGCTGCTGGAATTGATTATTCAGCTGGGCTTAATTACTCCCGCTCAGAAGGGACTTCAACCTTTTCAGATACCCAAAGAGGTAAGTATTATGCTGCGTTATTCGGTTATGGTGGACCGAACTGTAACTTCGAAGTACAAGCTTTTGGAAATAGTGCATCAGGTTTGGCTGCATTAGCCCCTACTCTAAAAAATCTAGATACAGGAGCTACCATAGTTGCAAGTTTAACCGATGTATCTAGACCTACTGGATGTCTCTGGTTGAATCCTTTTTCAAATGCCATTGAGCACGCTAATCAAAATTATTACGGAAACAACAATCCTTTTAATGCCGATGATCAAGTTGGTACTATTGTAGGAGAAAGAGTTGGTGTAAACCCTCTATATCTAGAAGCTCAAAAGAATGACCCAGCTTTAATAAGATATCTTCTAGACAGAGGTCAAGTTGAAACCCAATCTTCATTATTGACTGCTGACTTTACCATGCAAGGTCTGATGGGTTCTTTAGGCGGCGGTGACGCTGCTTGGGCTTTCGGTTATGAAAGAAGAGAGTACAAAATGGATCAAAGTCTTCCTTCAAATCCTGGGGCAACAGCTACCAATGCTAGAACCAATATTTTTGATGGAAATTTATATCCTTGTTCAAATCCTTCCTTGAATGCAACCAAAGCTGGAAGAGATTCTTGTGCTTCTAATCCAGTTGGATTGTTCATGTTTTTAGCACCAGTATTCGCAAGAGACGATAGTCAAGAAGTGGATTCTTTATTTGCTGAATTTGCATTGCCAATAACTGATAATTTTGACATGCAGTTGGCTTTAAGATACGAAGATTATGGAACTGTAGATTCTGTTGATCCTAAGGTTGTCATGCGTTGGAGTCCAATCGATGATCTTACTTTAAGATTTACAGGTCAGACTACATTTAGAGCTCCTCACCCTGATGAAACTTCAAATGTTAGATACACACAGCTTTCCTACACAAATCAAACCGGTGCTTTTAAAGCGGTTGATATTGCTGGAAATGCTAATCTTGATCCAGAAGAGGCAACAACCTATAACATTGGTGCGGTAACTGACTTTGGAACGGATAATTGGACAGCAACTGTTGACTATTACAAGTTTGAATTTGATAACCCAATCATTTTTGAAAATCATCAACAATTGGCAAATGCATATGAAGATGTAAACGGTACTGGATCCAAAGCTGCTGTACAAAGTCAAATTTTTGGCCCAGGAAATGTTAACAATGGTTCATTTTCTGCAGCTGAAATTGGAAGAATTCAGGCTAATTTCATAAACGGTCCTAAAACCGAAACAGATGGTTTAGACGTGTTTGTGAAATACGAGTCTGATTATGCCGATGGAGTTATTAGTGTTGGAGTTGAAGCCAACTACGTCATTGATTATTCGGTCGACAAATACATGAAAGGCGCAGTTATGATTGCTGATGCTTATGAATGTGCAGGATACTTCAATATTGGAAATACTTGCAGATCCATGCCTGACTTAAAAGCAAAAGCTTTCCTTAACTATAAAACTGATGCTCACAACTTCTATGGTGCCATAAATCATGTTTCTTCTTACCAAGACAGAAGAAAAACTGCTGCCGGTTGTGGCAAAGTTTTAGATGCAGGTGGTGTTTGTACTGAAATTGCACCTCATACAACTGTTGATGCTACTTACACCTATAGTTGGGATGATCAATTTGATGTGTCTTTTTCAGTTTACAACTTAACAGATGAAATGCCTCCTTTCACCGTTTGGGAAATGAACTATGACCCTAATACTCATAGTCCATTAGGAAGGTTCATTAAAGCTGGCTTCACATACAGAATGCAATAAAAACATTTTGTGAAAAAAAAGCCTCTCTTCGCAGAGGCTTTTTTTATTTCAACACGTTTATTAATTCTTTTCTTAGTTGATTTGCTATTATAGGTTGTGCGTTAGCATTTGGATGGATTCCATCGAGCTGCATTAGATCTTTTCTCAAAGCTACTTCTTGCAATAAAAAAGTAAGCAATTGGAGATTCTTTTCTTTTGCTATTTCAGGATAAATACTTTCAAATGCTTTTACGTAACTCCTGCCATAATTTGGCGGTATTCTAATTTGCATAATGATTGGAGTAGCCCCTGCTTTAATGCATTTATCTATTATTTTGTTTAAATTCAATTTAATTTTGTCTAAAGGATATCCTCTCAAGGCGTCATTTCCTCCAAGCTCAACCAAAACATAATCTGGTCTGTATCTAGTGAGATCATTTTTTATTCTGGATAATCCGCCAATTGTAGTATCTCCAGAAACACTTGAATTGATGATCTCTATATCAAAGCTTCCTCTTTTTAAAGAAGTCTCCAATAAACTTACCCAATTTTCAGATTCCTTAATTCCATAGCCTGCTGAAATACTGTCTCCCAAAATCAAAAGCTTCTTTGTTTCGGCAGTGATAGAATAAGAAATAGTTAAAAATAAAAATAAAAATATTTTTAATCCGTTTTTTTCTAAAAAATTCATAAGATGATTATAGAAGCAAGAAATTTGTCAAAAAAGGTTATTTTCAATAATGAAGAAATAATTATTTTAAATGATATTAATCTCAAGGTAAGTGCTGCATCTTCTCTTGCAGTAATTGGACCTTCTGGTTCTGGAAAATCTACTCTTCTGGGAATTTTAGCAGGTCTTGATTCCCCATCCTCTGGTGAAATATATATCAATCAAAAACCTTTACATGATTTGTCTGAAGATGCGCGTTCAAAGATAAGAAAAGACTCTGTGGCATTTGTCTTTCAAAATTTTGAACTCTTAGCGGGACTTAATGCTCTAGAGAATGTGATGCTTCCCTTAGAGCTTAAAAATAAAAAAAATGCTAGAGCTATAGCTGAAACTTATCTTGAAAAAGTAGGCATGCAAAATCGCTTAATGCACTACCCCCAACAATTATCTGGAGGAGAACAACAAAGAGTAGCCATTGCTCGTGCTTTTGCTTGTGAAGCTGACGTATTATTTTGCGATGAGCCAACTGGAAATTTAGATTCCAGCAATAGCGAGCTGATTGCCGATCTTATCTTTGATACCTTTATGGAATCTTCTAGTGCATTGATCATTGTTACTCATGATATTTCTCTAGCAAATAGATGCGATCAAAAAATAGAGTTAGTTGATGGCAAAGTCATATGACAATTTTTTCATTAGCAACAAAGATTTTCTTTAGAGAATTTAGGTCAGGACAACTTCTCCTGATGTTCTTTTCTTTATCCTTGGCAGTAGGTATTGTCGCTTCCATTACCTTCTTTACAGATCGTTTGGATGGCTCTTTGATGATGGAATCGAAACAATTTTTAGGAGGCGATTTAAAATATGAATCTGATACACCTCTGGATGAATCTTCGTTCCCAATTGGAGATTACTCTTATGCTAATATTTATGAGTTCGGATCGGTTCTGGGTTCAACCAAAAAATTTCAACTTGCTTCCGTAAAATCGGTCTCCCCACCTTATCCTTTGATTGGCCAGTTTGAAATTCTAAAAAAATATGATCAAAGAATCTTGGAAACAAATCCGCCAAAACCAGGAAACGTTTGGCTAGATACTCGTTTGGCTAACCTGTTGGAAGTTTCTATAAAAGATACAATTAATATTGGTGAAAAAGATTTTTCGATAAGCGGAATCATTCTTGCCGAATCAGACAGAGGCGCTGGATCTTTTGCCTTTGCTCCAAAAGCCATTATGAATTCATCCGATCTCGAGGAAGCAAACGTCATTCAGCCTGGCTCAAGGGTAAGATATTCATATGTCTTTGTTGGATCACAAGAGGCTATCAAATTATTAGAAAATTTCTTTCAATCTAAAAAAAAACCAGGAGATGAAATTACTACTCCAGGAAACGAAACAAGCCCACTCGGCAGGGCAATCAAAAGAGCCGCAAATTTTTTTCTTTTGGGTGCTTTATTAGCAATCATTTTATCCTCGCTAGCCATAGCTATATGCTCCTTGCAGTTCACTAGAAGACACGTGGACTATGTAGCTATTTTTAAAGCTTTAGGATTATCCCCTATTGAAATACGAAACGCCTACTTACTTATCTTCAGTTTGATTGCTCTATTTTCTTTTTTAACAGGCATTTTTTTAGGTTGGGTGGTTCAGCTATCGTTTATGAACCTTTTGAAAGATTATTTCCCTTCAAATTTACCTTTACCAGGGTTGGATCCCTATCTTATTTCGTTGTTAACAGCTTTCTTATGTTTGATGGGCTTTGCTTATCCAATACTAAGAAATCTCTTCAACCTTTCGCCTAATGTAATTTTAAGAAAATCTGAGAAAAGTTTTAATGCTTTTGATTCCTCGTTTTATGTAGTCGGCGGTTTATCAGCCTTTTACGTACTTTTGATCTTTTTTGTTAAGGATTTTTATTTAACGAATATCATATTCTTTTCAATTCTTATCTTTAGTGGAATTATTTTTGCCTTCATTTATGGCATCTTTCATTTTATAAAACCTTTGGGACTTAACCCTCTTAAGCCAATGAAAATGCTTGCTTTTGAGCTCAGCAGAAGAAAACTTTTTAATTCCATGCAAATCGTAGCAATAACAGTTGCAGTTGCTCTCAGCTTGGTAGCCTACTCTGCCTCAACAAATTTGGTTGGGTCATGGAAAAGTTCTCTCCCAGATAATGCTCCTAACAATCTTTTATTCAATATATATGAGGGAGAAAAAGAAGATCTTGTTGAGTTTTTAAAGTCAAATGAGATATCAATTCAGCCATTATTTCCGGTAACGAGTGCAAGATTTCAAAGATTGGATTCAAAAAAAGAAATTGATCGTACTTTCAACTTCACTTGGATGGATAAACTGCCNGAAGGCAATGAAGTCATTGCTGGNNAATGGTTTNAAAATGAAAATAATGGTATTTCAATTTCATCAGAAATATCNGAAAGATATGANNTNCAGGTTAACGATCNGATTGTTATNGATNTTGCNGGTAAAAANATTANNAGNTNCATTCAAAGNNTTAGAGAAGTAAATTGGGAAAATTTTAGNCCTAATTTTTTTGCNATTGGNTTTNNAGATGANTTTGAAANNAATCTCTTCAACATTTATAACATCCTTTCATATTCCTCAGGAAAAGAAACCTTTATCATCGGAATTAATGAAGACCTTTCCAACGATATCGTACATCTCATTGGATGCCATAATTTCGGAAGTTCAATCCATCATCTTAAAAGTTTCACAGGCATTAAAATTAATTTTGGGTTTAACTCTAATTGCAGGATTGTTTTTAATGTTGGCAACTATCCAAGAAAGTTTTAAGCAAAGGGAAAAACAAAACGCAATTCTTAAAACTTTAGGTCTGAATAGAAAAGTCATGCAAAAAAACACTTTTATGGAATACCTATCGATTGGATTATTTTCGGGGCTGTTAGGTAGTATGCTTGCTGTGATAACAACATTTTTTATTGAAGAAATAGTTTTTGAAATAAACTCCCAAATATACTGGGAAGTAACATTCATCGGAGCATTTGGTTCAATTTTAGTAGTTGGAATAATTGCTGCCCTATTTACGTTCTACCTTTCTTCTAAGACTCCAAAAGACGTTCTAAGAGGTTCAGATGGCTAAATCAAGAAACATAATTGCGATAGGTGGAGGTGGTTTTGGGGCAAATCCAGGACAAGGAATTATTGAAGAGTACATTTTAAAGCAAACCAAAAAAAAGAACCCCAAAATTTGCTTTATTCCCACAGCAACAGGAGATAACGAGGCTTACAAAGTAAATTTTTATTCTACCTTCACAAACTTAAATTGCTGCCCTTCTCATCTAGACTTTTTTAAAAGAACTCCGGACTTAAATGATTTAATTCTTAATCAGGATGCAATCTTTGTTGGAGGAGGAAATACCAAAAGTATGTTGGCTGTTTGGAAGGAATGGGGGTTAGATAAAATTCTAAAAAAAGCCTATAAAGATGGAATTGTAATGAGCGGAGTTAGTGCGGGAGCAATTTGCTGGTTTCAAAATGGAATTACAGACTCCTGGGCTTCGAGCCTAAAAATAATGCCCTGTTTAAACTTTATAAAGGGTAGTTGCTGTCCTCATTATGATGAAGAACCAGAACGCAGGCCAGCTGTAAAAAAACTATTACTAACCAATAAAATAAAGGATGTTTTTGCAGTGGACGGAGGCGCAGCTCTGCATATCAAAGATGAAAAAATTTTCAAATCTGTAGTTTTTAGAAACAAAAAAAGTAGCTACTTTGTCTCGTATGATGGTAAGAAAATAAATGAAAAAAGTTTCAAAGAAATTAAACTTATTTAGTAAGATTCACTTAATAACAAAATACAAATTGGAGAAAAAATGCTTAAAAATTTAACGCTTCTAACAACTCTTTTTCTTTCTTTTTTTGCTTTTTCAATGGGTCATCTTGATCATGAAAAAGGTCTTCATCCAGTCGCTAAGTCAGGTCAAGTGATTGTCACTTACCAAGGTGATTGTTCTAAAGGAAATACAAAGAAAGCTATGCAGCTAATAGATAAAATCATTGTCTATGAAAAGAAAAACAGTCCTATAAAATATTCTTCTGCGCCTGGAACTTGGTCTGATAATTCCATTGGAGCAGTTGATTTGCATGACTCTGAAGATGCTATGAATAAAGCTTTTGATTGGCAATCTGGTGATAAAAAATGGTCAAATATGTTTGATGGAATTGCAAAAGCTTGCGGGATAACAACTGACGATTTCGTTATCAAAATAATGAAAGCTAAATAGAGCTATTTTTATTATGAAAAAAAGTAACGATAAAAAGGGATATTGGGTTGCTAAAGCAAATGTGAATTCTCCAGAAAAACAACAAAATTATGGAAAATTAGCAGAAGCAGTGCTTGAAAAGTTTAAAGGCAAATTCCTCATAAGGGGCGGTCGTCAAGTTACTAAGGAAGGAGAAGAATACATGAGAAATGTTGTTGTTGAATTCCCTTCTTATAAAGACGCTGTAGATGCTTACGAGAGCAAAGAATACCAAGATGCATTAAAAGTTTTAGATGGTGGCGCTGAAAGGCTTTATGCTGTGGTTGAAGGCTACTGAATAAAATCAAAAACCGGAAATGTTCTACTTTCTTCTTCTTGCATGGCTAATGGCATCCTATATGGCTTTGTTTTCTTCAAGAATGAAAGATAGTCCTTTGAAGCCTTA
>NZFZ01000028.1 GCA_002689405.1 Gammaproteobacteria bacterium
AAATATACCTGTCTGTATTTGCCACCAAGGCAATCCTGAAAACAAAAAAGACATATTTGATCAAATAGAAAATTTTTTCTCTGAAATCGAAGTCAAATTTAAGAAAGGAAACTTTAATATAAAAAGTTTGATTTTTGATCCTGGTTTTGGATACGGAAAAACACCTTTTCAGAACTTAAAAATATTATCAAATTTAGAGAAAATAAAAAAAGATAGAGTTTTGTTGGCTGGCTTATCTCAAAAGAAATTTCTAAAACTGCTTTTTGAGACAAAGGAAAAACATCTAAACGAACAAAGCTTAACTGCTGGTATAATAGCCGTTCTAGGTGGGGCAAATATTTTAAGAGTTCATCAAGTTAAAGAAACCGTTAATTTATTTAGAACTATATGGCCAAAATAATAAACGCAAAAAAGAAATTCTTTGGTACTGATGGCATCAGAGGTCCGATTTCTTCTAAGACCAGTCCAGATTTCATTCTGAAATTAGGTTGGGCAGCCGGAGAAGTCTTCAAGGGTCAGGGAATATCGTCGTTTATCATTGGTAAAGATACAAGAATTTCAGGCTATATGTTGGAAGCGGCCCTTCAGGCAGGAATAATTTCCTCAGGGTTGAACGTTCGTTTGGTAGGTCCATTGCCAACTCCTGCAATATCTTATTTAGTTAGTACTTTTAAAAATCAGGCTGGAATTGTCATAAGCGCATCTCATAATTCTTATGAAGATAATGGAATTAAATTTTTTGACGATAAAGGACAAAAAATCTCAGATGAATTAGAACTTTTGATAGAACAAAAAATTTCAGAACCAATTAAAGTCGTTGAGCCAGCAAATTTAGGCAAAGCAGCCAGATTATCAGATGCTAGCGGTCGTTATATCGAATACTGCAAAAACTCTTTGTCTAAAGAAATCAGTTTGAATAATTTAAAAATTGTTATCGATACAGCAAATGGGGCAGCATATGATGTCGCGCCAAAAGTTTTTAGAGAGTTAGGTGCTGAAGTAGTTGCGATTTCAAATGATCCCAATGGCCTAAATATTAATAAGAATTGCGGATCAACGGATCTAAACGTTTTAAAAAAAGCCGTGCTAGACAATAACGCTGATTTTGGAATTGCCNTAGACGGCGACGGCGACAGACTAATCATAGTCGANGCAGAAGCAAAGGCTTTGGATGGAGATGATATTTTATTTTTATTAGCAAAATTTAAATTTGAAAATCAGATTGTTCTTGGATCAAAAGGGGTTGTNGGAACAGANATGACAAATAAGGGNCTAGAAAATGCTTTATCNGAAATGGGCATCGAATTAGTAAGATCTAAAGTTGGNGACAAATACGTATTGGAAAAGCTTTTAGAACTTGGTTGGCAGCTTGGNGCTGAGCAATCAGGACATATTATTTGTTTAGACAGCGTTGCAACGGGNGACGCAATTGTTGCTGCTATCAAATTTTTTGAAGCTTTTCTTACTTTCGGCAAACCATTAAATGAAATTCTTGCCTCTTTTAAGAAATATCCGCAAATCCTAACAAATATTGAAGTTGCCAATGCTGAGAGCATTTTGACTAATAAAAAATTTAAAAATTTCTGTGAAAAAACCCAAAAAGAAATTTCTGAATTTGACGGTAAAATTTTAGTGAGAAAATCAGGGACCGAATCTTTGTTAAGAATTTTAGTAGAAGCCAAAGACTCTAAAGTAACAGAGACTCATAGCAAGCAACTCACCGAACTTGCTAAAGAATTAGCCTAACCGTTCATGAAATATCTAATTGCTAACTGGAAAATGAATTCAGTAGATATAGAACNTTGGGAGCAAAAATTTATAAATGTTGTTTCTTCTCAAAATAACTTCCCAAAATCTGATGAGCTAAAGATAATCGTTTGTCTTAATTTGTATGATTACTATAATCTTTCAGAAAAAATTAAAAATTCAAAAAATACAATTTTTAATAAAATTTCGCTCTTTGCCCAAGACGTTTCTCAACATGATGACGGGCCATTTACTGGACAGATTTCATCTAAATTTTTAAAAAAAGCNGGAGTTGAAGGCTCTATTATTGGCCACTCAGAGTTAAGAGAAAAGGGCGATACAGAAAACATTGTTTTTGAAAAAGGTTTGAAGTTAAAAGAATATGCATTGTCGAATATTTTTTGCATTGGAGAAGGCTTAGAAATTCAAGAAAACAACAAAAAAAAATCTTTTTTAATAAATCAACTACAGACATTCTGTAAAGACAATGTATCGCCAGATCTCTTAGCATACGAACCAATATGGGCCATTGGTACTGGAAAAGAAGCAGATTCAGAAAACATTGCTTCAGCAGTTTCCATTATCTTAGATTTTTTTAAAGAGAAGAAGATTGATTGTCCTGTTNTGTATGGTGGAAGTGTCTCTAATAGCAATATTGAAGAAATAATTTCTATTTCTGGGATTGATGGTTGCCTTGTAGGAAATTCTTCGCTTGACGGCGAACAATTTGCTATTATCGCTTCGAAAATTAAATCATGATTACAGTATTTATAGTTTTACAGGTATTGATCGCCATTTCCTTAGTAGTAATAATTTTGCTACAACATGGAAAGGGTGCAGACATCGGTTCTGCCTTTGGAGGCGGGAATAACAATGCAATGTTTGCTCCTGCAGATGCTACAAATATCTTAACTAAAATTACTTGGGGTTTAGTTATTGCCTTTTTTTCAATTACTATTGCAATTTCAGCTTATCAAAAAACTTCTATAGATTCTGAGTTAGAAGTCTTTAAAAATTCACAGTCTCAGGAAATCATAGAAGAAAAGCCTTTAATTGAAGATCTCCCTGAGTAATTGCCGAAGTGGTGGAATTGGTAGACACGCTATCTTGAGGGGGTAGTGGACTTAGGTCCGTGGAGGTTCAAATCCTCTCTTCGGCACCATTAACTTGACCTATTTAGAACTTAATCCTATACTCGCCAAGCTTTTCGCGGGGTGGAGCAGTCTGGTAGCTCGTCGGGCTCATAACCCGAAGGTCGTAGGTTCAAATCCTGCCCCCGCTACCAATTTAGACAACTATTGACCATTCCTCTCTATACTCCTATACTCGCTTTCAAATTATTGATTTGACTAACTTGTTAGTTAAGAATTTTTAATAGGCCCTTTAGGGCCTATTTGTTATGTAAAAGAAAAATGCTAGAACAAAAGATTGCTGACATTTTAAAAAAGGACATTGAGGGTCTAGGTTGCTTTATTTGGGGAATAGAAATTTCAGGTGGTTCCTTTTCAAAGCATATAGTTATTTTCATCGATAAAAAGGATGCTTTGATAACTTTGGAAGATTGTGAGAATGTGAACATTCAAGCAAGAGAAGTTTTAGATAATTTCTCCGAACTGAATTTTAATTTCAGTTTAGAAATTTCATCGCCTGGAATTGACCGTAAATTTTTTGACATCAATCAGCTCAAAGACTATTTAGGCGAAACAATTAACCTATCTTGTTTCTTAGATGGAAAAAAATGCAAATTAAAGGGAGAGCTTAAAGAAGTATCAGATGAAGAAATTTCTTTAGTATCACAAGGACAGATTTATCAAATCTTGAAAGGGGATTATTTATCCTCAAATTTATTAGGGGCTAAGAATGAATGAAGAAATATTATTAGTTGCAGACTCAGTTTCAAACGAGAAGGATTTACCAAAAGAAACAATCTTTGAAGCTATAGAATTTGCTTTAGCTAGCGCTGCAAAGAAGAGATATAAGATAGAAGTAAATATTCTTGTTGATATTGATCAATCTACTGGAGATTATCAAACCTTCAGATACAAAGATGTTGTAGATTTTGAAAACTATGAGGATACTGAATTACACATCTTAGTTGATAGCGATTTTGCAGAAGAAAATGGTCTAAAGGTGGGCGATAAATTCAAGGAGCAAGTTGAAAATGCTGAATTTGGAAGAATAGCCGCACAAGCTGCAAAACAAGTTATTGTTCAAAAGGTAAGAGATGCAGAAAGATTAGAAATTATTAAAAGATTCAGACCCTCTTTGGGTAAACTAGTTTCAGGGTCTGTAAAAAAAGTTACCCGCGAATTCATTATTGTTGATCTTGGAGATAATGCAGAAGCTTCTTTACCTAGAAAAGATCTTATTCAAGGAGAAATTTATCGAGTTGGAGATAGAATAAAAGGGATTCTTGAAGAAAGCATTCGGGAGAATAGAGGTCCTCAATTAATTTTAAGTAGGAGTTCTAAAGAGATGGTATCAGAACTGTTTAAGTTAGAGGTTCCAGAAATTGCTGAAGAAGTAATTGAGATCAGAGCCGTTGCCAGAGAGGCAGGAGCTAGAACAAAAATTGCTGTAAAAACTAATGACGCAAGAATCGATCCGGTAGGTGCTTGCGTGGGTATGAGAGGTTCTAGAGTTCAGGCAGTATCAAATGAGTTAGGGAACGAAAGAATTGATATTGTTGTTTGGGAAGACGATCAAGCGAAGTTACTTGTAAATACTCTTTCACCTGCAGAGATTTTATCCATCGTAATGGACGATGAAAATCAATCCATGGAAGTAGTAGTAAAAGATGAAAACCTAGCTCTAGCAATTGGAAAAGGCGGTCAGAACATCCGACTTACTTCGGAACTTTTAGGCTGGCAAATACAAATTAAAGGAGAGTCTTCAGGAGAAGAAGATACTGAAATTTCCAAGCTAATTGAATATCTTGGCGTGGATAGAAATTTAGCATCAAAACTAATAGAGAATAATCTTGTAACTGTTCAAAAAATCTCTGAATCAAAGATAGAAGATTTTGCTGGCATCGATGGTTTAGAAGAAGATGTTATTTCAACTTTGATAGAAAGGGCAGAAGAGTCTCTTCTCGAAATTGCTCTATTGGAATTGGATGAAGACGATGCGGAAGAAGAAACCAAGGAAGCAAGAAAATTAGAATTATCTGACGGTTTTTCTGAAGAAGAGTTGGAGTTATTAGTCAAAAATGAAATTCTTACTGTTGAAAATTTAGCTGATTTAGCTACAGATGAATTAACAGAAATCTTTGAAATTGATGCAGAAAGAGCAGCCGAACTTATAATGTCAGCTCGACAAGAATGGCTAGAAGATTAAATTATGGCAGATATAAATGTTAAACAACTTTCTAAAGCAATAAAAATTGATTTAGATAACTTGTTATCGCAGATGAAGGCTGCGGGACTTTCTCATGAATCAGAAAACGATATTGTTAGTACAGAAGATAAAAAAGTACTCTTAAAATTCATCAAAGACAACAAGAAAGACAGCAAAAAAACAATTTCTTTAAGCAACTCTTCCCAAAAAACAGCAAAACCAAATTTATCTGTTACAAGAATAAATTCTCCAGATAAAGAAAATAAATCTAATGTAAAAAAAGATTTTACTGGATCAATTGATTTCGATGAAGCTGAAAGAAAAAGGCTGAACGCACAAAATGAGTCTGCGGAAGAAGAAAAAAAGAAAGCTGAAGCAAAAACAAAAGTTGTTAGAAAAACAAAGCAGGAGCCCCAAAAGAAAATTCCTCAAAACCTAAAAAAGGATAAAAAAACATTTAAAGATAGCTCCAAAGAAGATCAAAGAGAGCAAGAAGGAGAGAAATTTCTAGAAAAAAACTTTGAAAATGTTCAAAAATTTGAAAGACCTCAAGAATTTATCCAAAAAGAAGTAAAAATTCCTGAAACCATTGTGGTATCAGATCTTGCTAAAGAACTATCTATCAAATCATCAGATTTGATTAAATCACTGATGAATAGCGGCGTTATGGTTACTTTAAATCAAGCTATTGATCAAGAGACGGCTATTTTAGTCGTTGAAGAGTTAGGACATATTGGTATTCCCCAAGAGATTGAATCCGAAGAGGATAAAATTCTTGAACATATAGTCTATGAAGGAGATGAAGAGTTAAGAAATCCTGTAGTTTCAGTTCTAGGACATGTTGACCATGGAAAAACTTCAATACTTGATTTTATTAGAAAATCATCTGTGGCTGATCAGGAAGAAGGAGGAATTACTCAGGGAATCGGAGCTTATCAGGTAGATCATAATAACCAAACCATTACTTTTATCGATACACCTGGGCATGCAGCATTTTCGGAAATGAGAGCCAGAGGAGCCAACTCTACAGATATTGTAGTCTTAGTGGTTGCTGCTGATGACAGCGTTCAACCTCAAACTGAAGAGGCTTTTAATCATGCAAAAGCTGCAAATGTTCAGGTGATAGTCGCCGTAAATAAAATTGATAAACCCGATTCAGATATAGAGAAAGTAAAAGGAGATCTTTCAAAAATGGGTCTTGTCCCAGAAGATTGGGGAGGCGAAACTCAAGTAGTACCTGTTTCAGCACAAACCGGCGAGGGAATAGATGACCTCATAGAAAATATCACTTTGCTTTCTGAAATGTTGGAATTAAAAACCAATCATGCTGGTCCAGCATCCGGAGTTGTTTTGGAATCAGGTGTCAAAAAAGGCGAGGGAGCTGTAGCGACTCTCCTTGTTCAAAGAGGCACTTTAAATACTGGCGATTTTATTTTAATTGGAGACCAATTTAGAAAAATAAGAAGTCTCAAAAACTTTTTGGGATCTCAAATTAAAACTTCCCCGCCATCATCTCCTGTTGCAATCTCTGGGCTTGAATATCCTCCTAATGCGGGTCAGGAATTCATGGTTGTGAAAGATGAAAAGGCTGCGAAAAGTTTATCTGAAGAAAGAGCTAGCAAAAGAAGAGACAATAGACTGGCTAAAAAAGGAGTTGTTAGCTTAGATGGTATTTTTGCAGGTGCCGGAGATTCGGCAAAACCTTCAGTAAATTTAATAATTAAAACGGATACAAATGGTTCAGCAGAAGCAATTGCAGGAGCCATAAATAACCTAAAAGTAGAAGAAGCAAACATCAAAATAGTCTTGGATGGTGTTGGCCCTGTCTCTGTGAATGACGTGAATTTAGCTGTTGCTTCAGAAGCCGTTATTCTTGGGTTTAATGTAAGGTCCGATGCTGCGGCAGAAACGCTTGCTGAAACCGAAGAGATAAAAATACAATATTTTGGAATAATTTATGATTTGCTTGATGCTGTAAAAGAAATAATTGAAGGTTCTCTTGAGCCAGAAATAAAAGAAGTTACAGTTGGAATTGCAGAAGTAAAGGATACTTTTAAATCACCAAAATTTGGTTTGATAGCAGGTTCAATAGTCATAGAGGGAGCAGTGATAAAAAACCGTCCAATTAGAGTTCTTAGAGACAATATTGTTATACATGAGGGTAAACTCGATTCTTTAAGAAGATTTAAAGATGAGGCAAGTGAAGTAAAAAGCGGAACAGAATGTGGAATTGGTATCGAAAATTACAATGATGTAAAAGTTGGAGATAAAATAGAAGTTTTTGAAAGAACAGAAACTGCTAGAAAAATTTAATTGTTTAGTTCAAAGCCGTACAAAAGAGCTCAAAGAGTTTCAGACAACATAAGACGAGAAATAGCCAACATCTTTAGTTTTGAAATTAGCGACCCAAGACTTAAGGGTCTTACAGTAACTGAAGTTCAGTTAAGCGACGATTTATCATCTGCAAAAATATTTCTTTCTAACTATTTAAATCAAGCATTAAATGAGAATCAAGATAGTATTGCTAAAGCTTTAGAAAATTCAAAACCCTTTGTTAAAAAAAAGTTAGGGCACAACATTAAATTAAAAAAAATGCCTGAACTTTTATTTTTTATAGATCAACAGGATAGCCCAATTTGATATCTGGTTTATTAGTCCTAAATAAACCTTCTGGAATTTCTTCAGGAGAATTTGTTAGAAAACTAAAACCTTTTCTAGATGATTCTAAGATAGGACACTCTGGTACTCTCGATCCTTTAGCTAGTGGCGTAATTCTTGCATGTCTTGGCCAAATGACACGATTTACAAATTTTTTAGCAAATGAAAAAAAAACATATATCGCAGAAATGATGTTTGGTATTCAGACTGATACTGGCGATCTAGATGGAAAAATTGAAAAGGAACTTAAAAAAATTCCAACAAAAAATGATTTTAAAAAAATTGCAAAACATTATATAGGCAGCATAAGTCAAGAAGCACCTAAATATTCTTCTCTAAAATATAAAGGAAAGCCTTTGTATCACTATGCCAGGAAGAATAAAGAAGTTCCAAAGAAAATAAGAGAGATAGAAATTTACAAATTAGATTTAATTTCTGTTAATCAGAATAAGTTCAAGTTTTTAGTGGAATGTGGAAAAGGAACTTATATAAGATCTCTGGTTAAAGATCTAGCAAAGGATTTGGATAGTGTTGCAGTGTTATCTAATTTACAAAGAACCATTTCTGCTGAACATGAGATTAGTGAAGCACATGAAATTGAGTCGATAAATAGGGAAAATATTAAAAGTAAAATAATTCAAATGGGGGATGCACTTAGAAGCTTAGATAAGCTACAATGCGCCACAGAAATAATAGATAGGATAAAAAAAGGCCAAAAAATATATTTGAAAGAGGCCGAAATAAAAAGCAAATACCTGAGATTGTTTGACGAAAAAAACAAATTCATTGGAATTTTAAAAAACATTAACGGTTTAGTTTCACCCAAAAGGTTAATATCTATAGAAAATTAAATAACTAGAGAGGAGGAAGTTCTTGAGTTTAGAAACGAAAATAAAGGAAGAGATCATTTCAAAGTTCGCTCAGTCTAAGGGAGATACAGGTTCTCCGGAAGTTCAAATAGCTTTGTTAACAGCAAATATCGAATCTTTACAAGCTCATTTCAAAGACCATGCCAAAGATCACCATTCTAGGCAAGGACTTATAAGAATGGTTAACACAAGGCGAAAGCTTTTGGATTATTTGAAGAAAAAAGATCCTAAAAGATACAGCTCTATTCTCTCAGAATTAAACCTCAGAAAGTAACTTAAAGTTACATAAATACAGGAAAATAAATGAATAATATGAAAGTTATATCTTGCACTAGAGAAATTGCAGGAAGAAATGTTACGTTGGAAACAGGCAAGGTTGCTAGACAAGCAACCGGATCGGTGATTGCTTCTTCAGGAGATACCAAAGTTTTGGTAACTGTAGTTGCTGGACAAGATAAATCAGACATGGGGTTTTTCCCCCTCACCGTTAACTATATTGAAAAATTCTATGCCTCAGGAAAAATTCCTGGAAGTTTTTTTAGGAGAGAAGGAAGGCCTTCCGAAAAAGAAGTTCTTACATCAAGACTCATAGACAGACCAATAAGACCTCTATTCCCGAAAGGCTTTGGCAGAGAGGTACAGATCATCTGTACAGTTTTATCTATGGACAAAAACGATGATGCAGATGTTATTTCTATCATAGGAGCATCAGCCGCACTTCAACTCTCAGGACTTCCTTTTCAAGGTCCTTTATCTGCGGCAAAAGTTGGTTTCATAAATGGAAATTACGTTCTAAATCCATCCTTAGAAGATCTAGAAAATTCATCTCTAAATATGATGGTGGCGGGTTCACAAGATGCGATATTCATGGTGGAATCGGAGGCAAAAGAACTTTTAGAAGATCAAATGCTTGGCGCTATTCTTTTTGCTCAAGCTGAAATGCAACCAAGTTTAGAGCTAATAGATGAATTAGTTTCGCAAGCTTCAATCTCTCCGATTGAGTATGAAGTTAAGGAAGAGGATACCGAAACAAAAGAAATGGTTAAAAATCTAATTTCTGAGGAATTATCTGAAGCTTATCAAATAGCAGAAAAATCTAGCAGACAAGAAAAAATTGCCGAATTAAGAGAAAAAGTTAAGACATCTTTTGAAGATCCTGAAGATGTAAAAATCGATGAAGCTCTTAGTCAGTTTAAATCTTTAGAGTCTGAGATTGTCAGATCCAGATTATTATCCGGAGAGTCAAGAATTGATGGAAGAGATTTAGATACAGTCAGACCAATATCTATCGAGGTAGGCGTTTTGCCACAAGCTCATGGCTCTGCATTATTTACTAGGGGCGAGACGCAATCTATTTCTGTAGCGACTATGGATTCATTGAAACTTTCACAATTAATCGATTCTTTGCATGGAGATTTAAAAGATCCTTTTATGCTTCATTATAATTTTCCTCCTTTTTCTGTTGGAGAAGCAGGGATGGTTGGAAGTCCAAAAAGAAGAGAAATTGGCCATGGGAAACTCGCAAGAAGAGCTTTAGAAGCAGTTCTGCCTAACCCGGTAGATTTTGAATATGCAATTAGAGTTGTATCAGAAATTACTGAGTCTAATGGTTCAAGTTCTATGGCTACAGTTTGTGCTTCTAGCTTAGCAATGATGGATGCTGGGATTCCATTGAAAAAACCGGTAGCAGGAGTTGCTATGGGATTAGTAAAAACAGATGATCAACATTGCGTCATAACCGACATTTTAGGAGACGAAGATCATCTAGGAGATATGGATTTCAAAGTTGCAGGAACAGATGAAGGAGTAACTGCTTTACAAATGGATATAAAAATTGCTGGTATAAACGAACAAATTCTTGAAGACGCTCTTAATAAAGCTCATACCGCAAGAAATCACATTTTAGGGGAAATGAATAAAGTTTTGTCTGAAAGTAGGGCGGAATTGTCTCCACTAGCTCCTCAAGCAATCGAGCTTAAAATTCCTAAAAATAAAATAGGTGAGGTCATTGGTAAAGGCGGAGCTAATATCAAAAAACTTACAGAGGAAACTAATACGAATATAGATATCTCCGACAACGGATCTGTGAAAATTTATGGTCGAAGTAAGGAAGAAAGAGAAGACGCTTTACAAAAAATCGAGTTCATTACGTCTGATCCTGAAGTTGGTTTGGTGACTTTAGGGACTGTAGAAAAAATAGTAGACTTTGGTGCTTTTGTGTCTTTTGATAACGGAAGAGAAGGTTTAGTTCATATTTCAGAAATTTCTGAAGAGAGGGTAAAAAATATTGCCGATTACCTTGTTGAAGGAGAAGAAGTTGAAATTAAAGTTATCGGAATAGATGATAGAGGAAAGGTAAAACTCTCAATGAAAGAAGTATCATCTGAATAAAAATTCTGTTTTAATTAAATTAGAAATTTGATAAATTAATGCCATTGGGAGACAGAATGACCTTTCTAAAAAAAGCTAAACAAAAGTACCTTTTTTATAGCTTTATAGCATTATTTTTAATTGGCTGTGCTAACCCCGTATGGTGGTATAGAAGCCCCACTTCTGACTACACACATTTCGATTTTGACCCATCAGAACTTAATTGTATTGAGTTAACAGAGCAAGTAATTAGGGTTTCTGCGATCATCTCAGATTTAGCTTCAAAATTAACAGAGCAAGCTGATAGAGATACAGGTTATGCTTCTTTTGGGTTTGAAACAAATAATCCAAGAACAGGTCAAAACTTTTTTGGCTTCAGATCAACCGCTGTAGATCCTAAGGTAGTTGAATACAAAGAAACTCTTGCAGTTTTAGAGGAAATGCAAACTTTACTTATTGATAACTGCGCACCAGATCAAGTAAATCCTTAATTTTTTAAATTATTGGTGGCTATGGGTAGACTTGAACTACCGACCTCAGCATTATGAATGCTGCGCTCTAACCAGCTGAGCTACATAGCCAAAAAATGGATTCTCTTTGTAGTTAGACTAATTGTCAAGATTCTAAACATTAAATCTAAATAAAATTATATCGCCGTCNTTAACTTCGTAATCTGATCCTTCNGATCGCCATTTCCCTTGNGCTTTTGCACCTTGCTCTCCATCANATTCAATAAAATCTNTGAAAGATANNGTTTCNGCTCGAATGAATCCTTTTTTGAAATCNGTATGGATTACNCCCGCAGCATCCGGNGCTTTGGTTCCATTTTTTATTACCCAAGCTCTAGATTCNGATTGACCNGATGTAAAGAAAGTTTGTANTCCTAAAGTTCTAAAAGCAGTNTTTATTAATTTATTNAGACCTGGCTCTTCTAAACCTACAAGATCTATAAGTTCCTGCCTNCTTTCATTTTCAAGNTCNCTTATTTCAAATTCTATNTGNTTNCACATTTCAATTAATTGCGANCCATTTGAATGNGCTTTTTCTCTTANTTTTTTAAGCCCNTCGGTTTCTTCCATATCTTCATTCAAGTTTGCAACAAAGATGACTGGTTTTGNNGATAGNAGGCCAACTTCANTTACAAAAGTTTTATTNTCNTCATCCTGTAAATATTCAAAAAGAGAATCTCCTTTTTTNAGAATGGTTAAAATATCTTCTATTCTAGAAAGATCTTTTAATAAATCCTTATCTCCACTTTTTGCTTTTCTTAGAATTCTTTCTTTTGTTTTTTCTAAAGATTCTATATCTGCCAAGATCAATTCCATTTCTATGATTTCAACGTCTGAAATTGGATCTACTCTTTCATTCACATGAGTAACTTCATTATCTTCAAAGCATCTGACAACATGAATAATTGTTTGGGTTTCTCTTATATGACCTAAAAATTTATTTCCTAAACCTTCTCCTTTTGATGCGCCTTCAACTAAACCGGCAATATCAACAAATTCAACTGTCGCAGGAATTACTTTTTTCGAGTTAGATATTTTTGAAATTTTTTCCAATCTTTCATCAGGTAATTCAACAATCCCATGATTAGGCTCAATCGTACAAAAAGGGAAGTTTTCTGCAGCAATTTTCGAGGCAGTAAGGGCGTTGAATAGAGTTGATTTGCCGACATTAGGCAAGCCAACTATTCCACATTTTAAAGACATTAGTTATTCAGTTTATTTAAGGCTGTATCCCAATCCCCTTGTATAATAAATTCCATAATAGAAAGGCCCTTATCTATGCATTGCAAGCGATCTATCTTTTCCTCTTTTCTACCTTTCTGAATCACGTACTTATTTACTTTTTTTTTATCACCTGGATGATCAATTCCGATTCTAATTCTTTTAAATTCTTGTGATCCCAGATTTTCAAAAATACTTTTCAAACCATTATGACCACCATGTCCTCCGCCTGCTTTTAATTTTATTACTCCTGACTTCAGGTCAAGATCATCATGAATGACAATAATATTTTCAATATTCGTATTAAATTTATTTTTCAATAACTTTAAAGCTGCTCCACTATGGTTCATAAAAATGGTGGGAATTGCAAAAATAACTTTTTTATCTTGGATGACTTCTTCAGCCAAAAGGGATTTTAATGTTTTCTTTTCTTGTAAATCAAGAGAGTATTTTTTTTGAGCTTCTAGGATAAAGTCTGTTCCAACATTATGTCTAGTATTGGAATATCTTGAACCTGGGTTACCTAGGCCAACGACTAGAAAAGAACTCATGAAAACTTATAAAAAGTTAATCTTTAGATTCTTCCTCAGAGCTACTCTCATCAGCAGCATCTTTAGTTTCAGACGTCTCGTCAGTTGATTCTTCNGATTCGTCTTGTTCGCCTTCAGAAGGCTCATCGTCAATATCAAGAGCAGCTCGAGTGACGTTCACACTTGCAACTGGTTGGTCTTGGTTGTTAAGAATGTTAGTACTTAGAGAAACTCCTTCGGGGAGGATAATTTGAGACTGCATAACGTTTGAACCTATTTCTAGATCTTGCATATCAATCTCAATGAATTCTGGAAGATTTTGAGCATTACAAGTCAATTCAATTTCATTTTTAAGATGTGAAATCATCCCACCTTGTTGTTTCACTCCGATACAAGTCTCTTCATTGATAAACTTTAGAGGCACATTAATTGTGATGTTAGTCTTTTCACTAACGGCTTGAAAATCAACGTGTATCGGTCTGTCGTTAGAAGGGTTTACTTGAACCTCTTTCAAAATAACTTTTACGGCACCATCATTTTGATTCAACTCAATCACTTGAGAAAAAATACTGGGATTTTCAAGAATTTTTACTAAATCTTTTTCTAAAATTTTAACCAGTTTAGGATCGTTTTCTTGACCATAAACTATTGCAGGAATCTCTCCTGATTTTCTCAANATTTTTGCTGAAATATTATTTTCTCTTATTTCNGCAGATATAGATGTTGATTCNCTCATTATTATAAAAACATTTGGCTAATGGATTCTTCTTTATTAACCCTATTTATAGCCTCAGCTANAGTTTTATCCATAGAAATGGNTTTAATCTTTTTAGTTGATGAGGCCATTTCTGAAAGCGGAATTGTATCAGTAACTATTAATTCGTCTAGTCTTGAATTACTAATATTTTTTAAAGCATCTCCAGAAAGAACTGCATGAGTAGCATAACTAACGACNTTTTTAGCNCCTGACTCCTTTAAAGCTTCAGCAGCATTNCAAATTGTTCCAGCNGTATCAATNATATCGTCAACAAGAATGCATGTTTTGTCTTTCACATCTCCAATAACGTTCATGACCTGAGANTGATTTTCCTTTTCTCTTCTTTTATCAATAATTGCTAAATCGGCATCATCTAAAAACTTAGCCAATGCTCTTGCTCTTACNACTCCTCCNACNTCAGGAGAAACNACCATTTGATTTTTATATTTTGTCTTAACGATATGATCAAANATNACNCTTGTTCCATAAACATTATCAACTGGNATATTGAAGAAGCCTTGAATTTGATCNGAGTGCAGTTCNATAGTAAGAACTCTGTTGGCACCAGCACTTTGCAACATATCTGCAACTAATTTTGCNCTNATTGGAACTCTTTCNGATCTAACTCTNCGATCTTGTCGAGCNTATCCAAAATAAGGTATCACAGCNGTAATTCTTGATGCNGATGCTCGTCTCAAAGCATCAATCATGATGATCAATTCCATTAGATTATCATTTGCTGGAAAACAAGTAGACTGAACTATGAAAACATCCTTTCCCCTAACNTTTTCTTCAATTTTGATATTCATCTCTTGATCGCTNAATCTCCCCACAGTNGCTTTTCCAAGNGGTTTNTTNAGTTTTTTAACGATTTTTTTTGCNANNCNNGGNTTAGAATTTCCNGAGAAAATNACTAAGTTGTTTTTAGAATTCATTTTTATTTTTGGCTGGGGTGGATGGATTCGAACCATCGCATGGCGGCATCAAAAGCCGCTGCCTTACCGCTTGGCTACACCCCAGAATTAAGCAGTTCATTTAATAAAGGCGATTTGTTAATAGTATTAGTAATAACATATGCTAATTTTCTTGGTGCATTATCCATTATTTCCTTTCCCTCTTCAAAAGAATTAATTTTTGTGAACATGCTACTTCCNGTTCCNGANATGTTTACTTCNTTATTNTNACTTAAAAAGTCAAATGCTTCTCTGACCTGNGGATAATTNAACAAAACCCACTCTTCAAAAAAGTTTCCCTTNAANCNNTNTNTTTTATTTGAAATTTCCTNNNATGTTACAGCGTTATAGGCATCTTTNGNGGATATTGAACATTCAGGAAATAGAATCATGACTAGATTTTCTGGAAATTCCTCAGGCTCAATTATCTCTCCTATNCCNGAGACTNTTCCAGATAGACCTTTTAAAAAAAATGGTATNTCNGATCCTAAAGATTTACCCAGATCTANTAAAACNTNCAAGGATAAATTGAGTTTTGCNAGACTATTAANTGCTANCATTGCAGTTGCCGCATTGGAACTNCCNCCTCCAAGTCCAGAGCCNAGAGGAATGTTTTTNTCAATTTTTANAGAATAATTAAGTTNNGTNTCACAAAANGACTCAATTTTTTTCAANGCTTGAGTAACTANGTTTTCTTGNTGAGNNACCTGAATTTTTGTTGTTGAAACTNANAGTTTATTTGAAGAAGAAATTTNGATTTTGTCTCCCCAATTTAAAAATTGAAAATCTGAATCTATATCATGGAAGCCATCNGATCTCTTTCTAATNATTNTCAAAGATAAATTAATTTTTGCTGGAGAACTAAATATCATTGAGTTTCAGTGACAATCTAAATTTTTGANAATTTCCTTGAATAATTAGACCTGATTTATTTGATAAATGCTTTTTTAGTTTAAGATTTTGCAANGTAAAATTTTGACATTCGATATTTGTACATTTNAAAAAGAACCANTTAAGAAATAACTTAAANTCNGATTCTTTTATGATGTTTTNGTANTTAAANTTAGTTTTGATTTCTTCATCTTTAAACGAAATTTTAAAGTCTTTACTCAAANTATCTAAATTCANTTGAATNCTCTTNTCNANGTCACTCACATTTATGGTTCCTGANAAATATTCAGAATTAGAAGNAAGAGAAAACTTACCTTTTTTTGAAAAAATATCCTCTTTAATTTCGATTGCGGNACAAGAAAAGAGAAAAAAAACTAAAAAAAGATACCAAGCTAAAAANGANTTNTTCATATGAAAGCAGACTAGATACTATAATAGTTTTTATGCTGGAGTCGGTAAAAAAGAAACTAGAAGAAATTCAAATNAAATTTTCCCAAATGGAATCTGAGNTATCAAANCCAGAAANAATAGAAAATCAAACNAAGTTTACGTCTATTTCAAAAGAATATTCAAACNTGAAACCNATTGTNGATAGCTTNAGCGAATTTAAATCTGTTGAGGAAAATATTGATGAATCAAATCAACTTTTGAANGATTCGGATAGTGAAATTAGAGCCTTAGCTCAAGAAGAACTAGAAAGTCTCAAAAATAAAAAAGATTNGTTAGAAGAAAATTTAAAAAAAATGCTGTTACCAAAAGATCCNAATGACGAAAAAAATGCATTTATAGAAATTCGNGCNGGTACTGGAGGCGATGAAGCAGGANTATTTACTGGCGATTTNTTTAGGATGTTTTCCAGGCTATCAGAAAGACGCAAATGGCAAATNGAAATCATTAGCTCTAGAGAAAGCGAAAAAGGNGGNTTNAAAGAAATAGTATCTAAAATTACTGGAANAGGTGCTTATGGTTTNCTCAAATANGAATCAGGAATACACAGGGTTCAAAGAGTTCCAGAAACCGAATCACAGGGCAGAATTCATACNTCAGCATGTTCNGTAGCNGTNCTGCCAGAGGCAGATGAACAAGAAAACATAAACATTGATAAGTCAGAAATTAGAGTTGATACTTTTAGAGCATCTGGAGCAGGAGGACANCACGTTAATAAAACNGATTCNGCAGTTAGACTGACACATATTCCATCTGGNATCGTTGTNGAGTGTCAGGATGGAAGATCGCAACATAAGAATAAAGAGAAAGCNATGTCTTTACTTCANAGTAANTTGAATGAGGCAGCCCTNGANGAACANGCTAAAGAATTAGACTCTCAAAGAAAGATCATGGTTGGNAGTGGTGANAGGTCAGAAAAAATTAGAACTTATAATTTTCCTCAAAGCAGAGTNACTGATCACAGAATAGAATTTTCTGTACANAATTTGGAAGAATTTTTAGATGGNGACATGGAAATNATGCTATCGGCNNTNACAGAAGAGAATGAAGCAAAAAAACTNNTTAACTTAGAAAATGAANNTGCCTGATGCTTCTCAAGGATAAGTTAATAGAAANTAAAAANAAAATTGANAGTCCTGATGCTGAAATTATTTTTCAACATGTTCTNAAAATNGATAAAGCAAAAATTTATTCNGATATTAANAAAGAAATTAATAAAAAAGATTTAAGCTCCATTGACCTAATNGTCGAAGAGAGATTANNAGGGAAACCGCTAGCNTATTTAATCGGAAAGAAAGGGTTTTGGAAAAATAGTTTTATTGTCACTNCAGANGTNCTTGTTCCGCGTCCNGAAACTGAAACATTGGTAGATGCAATTCTTAATGAAAATNTANAAGNCAAAACTCTTCTTGAGCTTGGAACAGGGTCTGGAGNGATTTCTATATCNATCGCTCAAGAAANTAAAGATTGTTTTATCTNTGCAACAGATATTTCNATTAAAAGTATCTTGGTNGCAAAACAAAATGCAGNGAAGTTTTGCTGTGAAAACATAATTTTTTTAAATCACGACTGGAANAATGAATGGCTTTTTCCNCAGGTAGATTATCTAATTTCTAATCCTCCTTATGTAGATAAAGAGGCAACTANTGGAAAAGAAGAAGGNATCTGGCATGAACCAGAAAAAGCTTTATTTTCAAAAGATAAAGGCCTNTCTGATTTAAAATTAATNTTATCTAAAGGAAAAAATTTTTTAAATGAAAATGGTAAAGTTTATTTAGAACATGCTCCTGANCAATACGAAGAATTAAATAAATTTGCCATGAAAAATGNATATCTTAATTTTTCNAATTTAAATGATTTAAATGGNGATAAAAGAGTTTCGATTTATCAATGTTAAAAGAAGAATTATTAAGATACAGCAGACATATTATGTTGCCTGAAATAGACATTGAAGGGCAGGAAAAAATTAATGATATGTCGTTGGCATTTATAGGCATGGGTGGTTTAGGATGCTCTGCCTCTCTTTATTCAGCTTTATCTGGATTCGGTAAAATCAAAATAATAGATTTTGACTTTGTAGAAGCTTCAAACTTACAAAGGCAAATTCTTTTTGATGAAAATGACTTATCAAAAAATAAAGCCACTACCTCAGTAAAAAAATTATCTCAATTAAATCCTTTTGTTGAGCTAATAGGATTAGAGGAAAAAGTTGATTCTGCAAACATCGAATATCTTCTAAAGGATTCAGAAATAATTCTTGATTGCTCTGACAATTTTGAAACAAGAAAAATTGTAAATAGATATTGTGTAATACATAACAAAATTCTTATTTCTGGATCTTCAATAGCTTGGAAAGGACAATTGGGCTGCTTTGATTTAAGAGATAATATGAATTCCTGCTATGAGTGTTTATTTGAAGATCTCGAGAACGAAGATTTGTCATGCAGAGAGTCTGCAATTGCTTCTCCGTTAGTTGGAGCCATAGGCTCTTTAATGGCAATTGAAGTGATAAAAGCGACTGTAGAGAAAAATTTTGAATCATATTTTATGATTTTTGATTCGTTGAAAGGAATTTTTAAAAGAGTTGATATTCATAAAAATCCAGAATGCAGGATCTGTAGAATCTAAATTATGTTTAAGGGCTATATAGAAGGTTATTACTCTCGGAGGTTACCAATCGATGCCTTTAAAGACTTAAAAACTCCAATTTCTCATTATTTTTATGGACCAAAAGAAGATATTTATTTACGTCATCGATGGAAAGAACTTGATAAAAATCTTAAGAGAAGAATTCTTCCAAAAAAAATCAAGCAAGTTTATTGCGTTTCTCCTACTTCAGATTTTTTTAAAAACACTAAAAAAAATTTGGGTCTTCTGAAAAGAAAATTATCTCATGCTCTCGAGAAAGCAGGCTTTGATGAAATAGCAATTTTCTTCGATGACATTGATATAACTAATTTTGGTCAGGAAGCGNCAGACAAAGATTTGGGAAAAAAACATGCAGAAGTTTTAAATGAAGTTTCTATGCACTTTCCAAANCAAAAAAATATATGGNTTTGTCCNTCAATTTATAATTTATCTTTANCAAANGGGATATTTGATGAAGGATATCTAGGAGGGCTNAAAGAAAATTTAAATAAGCGCNTAGTTATTTTTTGGACAGGNGATAATGTNATCAGTGAAAGGATTNANNATTCATCTCTAAAGTNTATTCAANATTTTTTTAAAAATCCTATAGCNATTTGGGATAATTTTTATGCAAATGATTATTGTCCAAGTAGATTGTTTTTAGGTCCCTTAAAGGGAAGATCTTTAAACAAATCAATAGTTGGACACTTTCTCAATGGAACTGGTTTAAAAGAAACAGACAAATTTTTATTAAATTATTTATACAACCCAAAGCAGAAAGTTCCATATTTACCAAAAGAATTAAAACCAATTTTCTCTGATCCATTTAAGACGTTAAACGAAAAGGAATTACANNGNGCTTTAAATATNAGTAAANAATCANTTCGATTTATTTTTGAAAATCCTCTTGATGAAATTTTATTGGAATGGAAACCATTTTTAATGTCTTCTTTAAACGATATAAAACTTTTTCATTTAGAATCAAAAAAAGAGGTTGAAGGATTTCTTGAGCGAAGATATTCTCCTTTATTCGTAAAGGGATTAACAAAAAAAAGGTGAGATTATGTTAGGGAATATGATGAATGAACAACTTCTAATTTCAGGAGTTTTAGAACATGCTATAAAAAATAACGCCAATACNGAAATAGTAAGCAACACTGTAGAAGGAGGCATACACAGATATANCATTNAAGACTCTGCAAAAAGNTCAAAGAAATTGGCCAATGCTTTNCTTAATTTNAATATNAAAGAGGGGGATATAATTGCCACAATGGCNGTNAACAGTTANCGCCATTTAGAACTTTATTTTGGTATTTCTGGATTGGGAGCTNTTCTTCATACNCTTAATCCNAGATTNTTTCCAGATGANATTAAATACATNGTTAATCATGCNGAAGATAAATANATCTTCGTNGATGCGCCTTTCTTACCAATNATAGAAAATGTCATTTCTGANCTTAAAACAGTTAAAGGNATNGTNGTACTTACTGATAANGAGCACATGCCANCTTCATCAATTAAAAATCTCATTTGTTATGANGANCTNATTGCTGATGAATCTGAAGAAATAGTTTGGCCTGAGTTTGATGAGAATACAGCTTCATCATTNTGTTATACGTCTGGCACAACTGGAAATCCTAAGGGAGTTCTTTANTCTCANAGATCTACAGTTTTNCATGCTTGGTATGCTACTGCTGGGAATGCAATGAATTTAACTTCTGAAACNGTNTTGCTTCCTGTAGTGCCAATGTTTCATGTNAATGCNTGGGGAATTCCATATGCCTCNTTTATGTATGGTGCCAAAATGGTTTTTCCNGGTCCCTTNACTGATGGTGAATCAATTTGTAANTTAATTACTTCTGAAAAAGTNAATCAGCTTATGGGNGTTCCTACGGTATGGCTNGACTTGCTGAATTNNACNGAGAAGAACAATATCAAACTTGAGTCTGTAAATAGTGTTTTNGTTGGNGGTTCTGCNGCTCCAAAAGCNATGATTAAAGCCTTTCAAGAGAAACATGATTGTTTTTTACTTCANGGTTGGGGTATGACAGAAATGAGTCCGCTTGGGACNCTCAATTCCTANACTCCNGAGATGGANGGCATGGATCTTGAAGAAAGATATGAAATTCAAACAAGNCAAGGTAGNGCAGTTTANGGTTGTTCAATGAAAATAATAAATGATGAAGGCAAGGTTCTTCCTAACGATGGAAAAACATTTGGGAGACTTATGGTTAAAGGTCCTGCAATTATTGAACGTTACTTTAAGTCCAATGAGACTGCTCTGGAAGATGGATGGTTTGATACAGGAGACGTTGCAACGATAGATACTCATGGCTATATGAGAATAGTCGATAGAAGTAAAGATGTTATTAAATCTGGAGGAGAGTGGATTAGTTCTATTGATCTAGAAAATACAGCAGTTGGACATCCGGGAGTAGCAGAGGCATGTGTTGTTGGAGTTGCTCATGCCAAATGGGATGAAAGACCTTTATTGTTTATTGTTAAAAATGGCTTGGAAGAATGTGATAAAGATTCAGTATTAGATTACCTTTCTGATAAAGTAGCCAAGTGGTGGCTTCCTGATGACGTTATCTTTCTAGATGAACTTCCTCACGGAGCAACAGGGAAACTTCTCAAGACAGGTTTGCGAGAAGACTACAAAAATCATTTAATGAAATAAAAAAATAAGGAGAAAACAATGGCTGGATTAGTACCTGCAGACACTTTAAAAGATTACATTGGTAAAGATATGGGGGCTTCAGATTGGTTAAAAGTCGATCAAGATAGAATAAATCAATTTGCTGATGCAACGAATGACCATCAATTCATTCATATCGATTCAGAAAAAGCTACACCGCTTTTTGGCTCAACAATAGCTCATGGATTCTTATCCCTATCATTGATGGCTGGGTTGCCAGCTCCTCAAGTTGCTCCCGAGGGTATGACCATGGTTTTTAATTATGGACTTGATAAAGTTCGATTTTTAACTCCTGTTAATGTGGGTTCAAAAGTAAGGACTAAATCAACACTTTTATCTGTTGATGATAAAGGTGACGGAAGATATCTATTGAAATACGAAGTTGTAATGGAGATAGAAGGTCAAGACAAACCAGCTTATGTAGCNGAGTCTTTATCTATGTTCATTACTTAGATAATTTATCCTTTAAAAGTTTATTTACAACTTGTGGGCTTGCACTTCCCGAAGTTTTTTTCATAACTTGACCAACGAAAAAGCCTTGCAATCTATCTTTGCCTGATTTTAGCTGCTCAAATTGTTTTTGATTTTCAGAAATCACCTCATCAAGNATTTTTTCNATTTCATCATCATTNGAAATTTGTTCTAAACCTTCTTTCTGAATGAGTTCTTGTATTTCTCCTCCTTCACTCCATACAATCTCAAGAAGTTTTTTTGCAGAAGGGCCAGAAATTTTTTGGTCTTCAATATTTTGAATTATCTCTGCAATATGCTTTGGATTTACTTTAGATTCAGAAATGTTTGTGTCNTTTTTATTAAGTAGGGCAAATAAGTCTCCAGTGATCCAATTTACGGCATTTTTAGGAGAAACTTTATAAGACAATACTTCTTCAAAAAAGGATGCAGTTTCTTTATTTATTGTCACAAGTTCAGCATTGTCATCTGATAGTTCGTAAGAGTTCATGAACCTTTCTTTCATAATTTCTGGCAATTCAGGAAGATTTTTTCTCACATCATTAATTTGATCCTTTGAGATTTTTATAGGAATTAAATCTGGTTCTGGAAAATAGCGGTAGTCATTAGCTTCCTCTTTTGAACGCATGGATCGCGTAAGATTTTTTTTAGAATCATACAATCTTGTTTCTTGAATAATTTTTTCTCCCTTTTCAAGCTCTTTTATTTGTCTATCTATTTCAAAAATAATTGCTTTTTCAACAAATTTGAAAGAATTAATATTTTTTAATTCAGTTCTTGTGCCTAGTTCTTGATCATCGGGCCTTTTAACAGATACGTTGGCGTCGCACCTCATAGATCCTTGTGACATATCGCCATCTGAGATTCCTAAAAAGGTAACAATACTGTGTATTTTTTTTAAATACTNAACTGCTTCCTCAGCAGAGCTAAGATCAGGCTCAGAGACTATTTCTAATAAGCAAGTTCCAGCTCTATTTAAATCTATTGCAGAGTTATTNCTGTACAAGTCATGGATTGATTTCCCNGCATCTTCTTCAAGATGAGCCCTAGTAACACCAATAATTTTTGATTTTNCACCAAGTTTTATTTCAACACTTCCTTTGCCGACAATAGGATCATCTAGTTGACTTATTTGGTAACCCTTAGGCAGGTCGGGATAAAAGTAATTCTTTCTTGCAAAAATTACTTTTTCAGATATCTCTGAGTTTATTGCGCAACCAAACTTTAAAGCATGAGAAATTGCTTCTTTATTCAATACCGGCAATACACCAGGAAGCCCTAAGTCAATTTCACTAGCTTGAGTATTTGGTTCAGCACCAAAAGCTATTGGTGAAGAGGAAAAAAGTTTAGTTTTGGTTGCAAGTTGCACATGAACTTCCAATCCAATGACAGGCTGCCAATTATTTAAACTCATGGAAATCCGTTAATTTTTGAAATTTATTTGCAAGGTTTAGAATTCTTCCTTCTTCAAGATAGTTTCCAATGAGTTGAAGGCCAATTGGCATTTCGTCAGCTGTGCCTGATGGAATTGATAACGCTGGCAAACCTGCCAAGTTTGCAGGAATTGTATAAATGTCTTGTTCATACATTTCCACAGGATCGCTTATTGAGCCCAGCTCAAAAGAAGAGTTAGAGCAAGTAGGCATTGCTATCGATGAAACTTTTTTAAAAGCTTCATCAAAATCACTCTTTATTAAATTTCTAATTTTCAAAGCCTTATTGTAAAAGGCTTCGTAGTAACCTGCAGAAAGACAAAATGTTCCAATAAAAATTCTATTTTTTACTTCTCTGCCAAATCCTTCTGTTCTTGAATTCACATAAAGATCCTCTAAAGAAGATACGTTCTCGCTTCTATGGCCAAATCTAATTCCATCATATCTCGCCAAATTTGCTGAACACTCTGCAGGGGCTATTACATAGTAAGCAGGTAAGGAGTACTCAATATGAGGCAGATTAATTTCTTCAATTTTTGCTCCATCTTTTTCAAGAATGGAAATGGCACCTTTGAAAGAATCCCGCACCTGATCATTTTTAATATTTTCAATTAGTCCTTTAGGAATTCCAATTACATGCTCTTGATCTGCATCTACTTCCTTTTGTAAATCTTTAACTTCTTCATTCAAAGATGTCGAATCTTTTTGATCAAATCCAGACATATATTTGAGAGCTATAGCGGCATCCTTAGCATTTTTTGCGATTATTCCTGCTTGATCAAGGCTGGACGCAAACGCAATCATTCCCCATCTGGAAACTCTTCCATAAGTAGGTTTTATACCCGTAACTCCGCAGAAAGAAGCTGGCTGTCTTATAGAGCCCCCTGTATCAGTTGCAGTTGCAAATGAGCAAAGATTGGCTCTAACAGCTGCTGCTGATCCTCCAGAAGAACCTCCTGGGGAAAGTTTTTCATTAATAGGGTTAAGCACATTTCCATAAAAGCTTGTTTCGTTAGAAGATCCTATAGCAAATTCATCCATATTTGTTTTTCCTAAGGTAATTGCTCCGGCAGTATCCAATTTAGAAAAAACCTCTGAAGAATAAGGAGAAATAAAGTTGGATAACATTTTAGAACCACAAGTTGTTTTTTTATCTTTAATACAAAAAATATCTTTGTGAGCAATTGGAATGCCTTCTAAAGGCCTAGCTTTGTTTTTTGCAATATTTTCATCTGCTATTAGGGCTTTTTCTTCCGATTCTTCTTCAAAGACTGAAATGAAACAATTTAGAGATTCTTTTTTCTTAATTTCATTTAAATATGCTCCCGTAATTTCTTTAGAGGAGAAAGATTTATCAGCAAGCCCAAGTATTTGATCTGTCAAAGAAAGATTTATTAATTCACTCATAATTATTCAATTACTTTAGGGGTAAGATAAAAACCAGAGTCTTTTTCNTTAGAAAGTTCTTGAAGTTTTTCTCTTTCAATGTCTTTTTTTTCGATGTCTTCTCTCAAANTCTGAGTATTNTCNANGGGATGAGTTAATGGATNTATTTTTGAAGTATCTAACTCATCCATTTTNTTNACCATTGTCAAAATTGATTCCAGNTCTTTTATNAAAGAGTCAGATGTNTCCTCGTCNATNTTGATNTTACTCAATAAAGAGATNTTTTTAAGGTCTTGTTCAGTAATTTTCATTATAATNANTNAAAGAGAGNAAGATTTTATATCAACTTAAAATCAACTACTANTCGAATTATTTAAAAAGTTACAAAATTATGGTTNTAAAAGCTNTAAAAGGCATCTACTCAACAGATTTATCAATTGACCTNGGTACTGCTAATACACTCATTTTTGCNAAAGGAAAGGGAATTGTTCTAAATGAACCNTCCGTAGTNGCTATAAAAAAATCTGAGGGNCATAGATCAGTGGTTGCGGTAGGCTCTGAAGCAAAAAGAATGCTTGGAAGAGTTCCTGGAAACATNGAAGCAATTCGACCACTTAAAGATGGAGTTATTGCAGATTTTCAAGTAACAGAAAAAATGCTTCAACATTTTATCCAAGTNGTTCATGGAGAAAATTTCTTTAAACCAAGTCCAAGAATATTGATTTGTGTCCCTTGTCAATCAACACAAGTAGAAAGAAGAGCAATAAGAGAATCAGCCCTTCAAGCAGGTGCTAGAGAAGTAAGGCTNATAGAAGANCCTATGGCNGCTGCAATTGGTGCNGGACTGCCGGTTGAAGAGGCATCAGGTTCAATGGTGGTNGATATTGGTGGAGGTACAACTGAAATAGCAATTCTTGCTCTTAATGGTGTCGTTTTTTCCAGCTCTTTGAAAACGGGAGGTGATAGATTCAATGAAGCTATTGTGTCTTATATTAGAAGAAAATATGGAGTTTTGGTTGGAGAATCAACCGCCGAAAGAATAAAAGAAACTGTGGGTTGCGCAACTCCTGAAAGTGAANATAAATCAATGGAAATCAGAGGAAGAAACTTAGCCGAAGGTGTTCCAAACACAATNAATTTTTCAAGCTTAGAAGCNTATGAAGCNATATCNGGACCTCTATCTTCAATTCTNCAATCTATAAGAAATGCCTTAGAACAATCTCCTCCGGAACTTAGCGCAGATATTTCTGAAAGAGGAATAGTTTTAACAGGGGGAGGCGCCTTGCTTACAGACTTAGACATAATGATATCTGAGCAGACTGGAATTCCGGTAATTGTCGCTGATGATCCTTTNACCTGTGTNGTAAAAGGNGGAGGNATTGCCCTTGATATTATTGATAAATTTGATGTAGATCTTTTATCTACAGAGTAATTTCATGTTCGGNGGTGAACACAAACAAACCGATATCGCGCAATCAGCNATATTCACNACNGGNTCAATGCGCGCAAGCCGTTTNTATCCNGCNATCCTTTTTANTTTNNTNATAATGTANGGAGATTATTCGTTNGATTTAAGCAGTAAAATNAGAATCNTTTCNTCATATATNTTTTCTCCTTTCACNCAAATTGAATACCTNGCTAAAGATAGTTTNAATTCCTTTGATTCTTATTTTTCATCTCAAAAAAAGCTTTCTGANGAAATNNANNTNTTAAGAAATCAGATNAGAGATTTAGAAAATNAAAATCTNGCNCTTCAANATACAAAAACTTCTTTAAATGAGCTTGANGAGCTTTTTGATTTAAGTAANAGTTTTNAGGAAAGAAAAATATTTTTAGGCAAAATCACAGATTTCAAGAAGTTTCCTAAAGAACTTATTTCAGTTGAAACTAGAACAAATAATATTACGAAAGATATGATTGCTTTTAATGCTTTTGGTTTAATTGGCGTAATAGATGAACTGCTTAATAACTCAATAAAAATAATACCTCTTCACGATGCATCAATAAAAATTCCGGCAAAGAACTCCAGGACTTTAGAAAATATAATTATAGTTGGCACAGGTAAGCCTAAAACATTTCAAATTGAAGCATTTAAAAAAAATGGAGATATTAAAAAAGGGGATGAAATCATTTCGTCTGGATTGGGAGGCAGGTTTCCGGAAGGTTTTTTTCTAGGAAGGGTTACTGAGATAAAAGAAAATGATCAATCAAACTTCTTGCTAATTACTGTTGAGAATACTTTTGACTTTAGTTTCGGGTCTACAATTTTGTTTACTAAGCCATGAATAGTCTTGATGATAAAAAACCTTCTATTTTTAATTTTTATTTTTTCGTAGGTCTTACTTTAATTATCTCATCAATAGTTGAAGTTTTATTTAATGACTTCGTGTTATTTAGGCTAACTTTACCCTTAACTTTGATGACTTTAATTTATTGGAATGTAGCAACGCCTAGGAATATAGGTTTCTTTTGGACTATGCTTTCTGGTTTCATTTTAGATATCTTTTTAGGATATCTCTTAGGAATTCATGTTGTTATATTTCTTTTGGCATCGTACTTTTCACAAAGATATTTCCACAGGTTCAGAGCTTTGTTTAGGTTGCAACAATCTTTGATTGTGGCAATTATTGTTTTCATTTATCAAATTTATTTCATTTTAATTTCCAANAATTTCAGCTTATCCNTAATTTTTGAATTATTGATCTTAACAATCGTNTCAAGCCTCTTTTGGCCAATCATTTATGTAGTTTTGAGATATTTGAGGATAAAACTTACNTACGGACAGTAGAAATTTTACCTAAGTCATATCGCCAAGATAGACTTTTTTAACTAATTTATTTTGCACAATTTCACTGGGAATCCCCTGTGCTATAACTTGTCCTGAGTTAATGACATAAATGAAATCACAAATATCCAGAGTTGCATTTACGTTATGATCACTTATCAGAACTCCTATGTNTTTTTCTTTAAGATCTTCAATTAAAGTCTTAATCTCACTTATTATNAGAGGATCAATTCCTGCAAAGGGCTCATCAAGCAATATAAGTTTTGGGCTTAATGCTATTGCTCTAGCAATTTCAACTCTTCTTCTCTGACCTCCGGATAAAGAATTACATTTTTGAGTTTTAATACTCATCAGATCAAATTCTTCAGAAATTTGAGACAGTTTATTTTTAATTTCTTTCTTATCATATTTTCTTGATTCTAGAGCAGCCTTAATATTCTCTTCAACGGTAAGTTCTCTGAATACAGATGGCTCTTGAGGAAGGTAAATAACTCCCAACTCTGATCTTTGTTCAAAACTTAGNCTATTTACTATTTTTGAGTCATAAAGGACTTCTCCCTCNGAAGGTTTGCTCAAACCAGCNAGGATAGAGAACAAAGATGTTTTGCCTGCTCCATTTGGGCCNAGTAAGCCATAAATTTTTTCTGAGGTTATGGAGATGTCTACGCTCTCAAGAATATTTATTTTGTTTGAAACTTTTTTAAGTTTTTTACCCTCAATACGCATTTGAATTAATAATTTTTAATATTTAGTTTTGATGGAAAAATTAATTCTCCATTTGATTTTAACTTCANTAAAGAAGTCTCTGTCACTAATCCNTCATTATCTTTTAAATAAATAGGATNACCTTTAAAAACCATCTCATCTTCATTTAAAATAATTTCTTTCACAGAGATTTCATATTCATCTATAAAAATGATTAATTCATTAGATGAGAAGTTTCTTCTATTAAGATCAATGTCAATTTTGCCAGCTTTTCCTGAAATAATTTTTTTATTTGCTTTGCCAGAAATTTCTGTTTTATTTTCAAGTTGTACTAAATTTTTATCGTAAGCAATTATTCCCTTATTTGAAGTTATTTTTAAAAANGTATTTTTTCCTNAAATATCTATTTTTGGNTGATAAACGAAAAGGTTTTTTTCTTCTTTCAGAGAATTAACCATTGAAGATTTTACTTTTAAAACAAAATCACTNTTTTTAAAGCCTAAATTAATAGAAATATTTTTTGCTTCAAAAATTATTTCATTATTTTGTTTAATTAATTCAGAAGATGNAGANTTTAAAAAAAATGAAGATAAAAATAAGACAGAACCAATAAGAAAAAATAAAGCAACTAAATATACAAAAATGCTTTTTGGCATCAAATTATTTTTGCTGAAAGAATTTCATGCATCCTGATCAAACCTGTTATTTTTTTATCAGAATTCTTTACGATCAATGAATAGATTTTTTTATCTTCCATTATTCTTGAAACATCAAGGACAAGATCAGCATCATTAACAAATTTAAAATTTTTAGTCATGACTTCTTTTATAGGAGTTGAAGTAAGGTCTATNCGATTATTTATCATTCTTCTTAAATCTCCATCTGTAAAAATACCTTTTACGAAACCATNAATTNTTATTANCCCTAAACCAAAACCTTTTTTTGAGATTTTTTCCATTGCATCAATTATAGAAATATTTCCATCTATNAAAGGCAAATCTTTTTCNTTAATCATAATTTCTTTTACCTTAATNAAACTTTTTCCAAGACTACCTCCTGGATGATTTGCACCAAAGTCAGATCTTTTAAAACCTTCGTAGTTTGTTATGGCAACTGAGATAGCATCTCCAATCATCATCATGGCGGTCGTGCTAGAAGTTGGGGCAAGATTCAGCATATCTGCCTCTTTTTCTAAATTCAAAGAGATGTGCGATACAGATGATAATGCTATTGTTGAGTTTTTGTTTCCAGTAACAGAACAAATATTTACCTTTTTTTGCTTTAGATTGGGAATAAGATCTACTAACTCTTCCGTCTCGCCTGAGTAAGAAAAAATAATTAATGAATCTTTTTTAGTTATCGCTCCAAGATCTCCATGACTAGCTTCAGCAGCATTTATGTAAAAAGATGGTTTTCCTAGACTAGAAAGCGTCGCTGATATCTTTTCTGACACCTTGCCTGACTTTCCTATACCCAAAAAAATTAAATTTCCTTTTGTTTTTGACAAAAAGTTACAAACATCATTGAACTCATTTTTGGAAATTCCTAAAGAGACTGATCTCAGAGCATCAATTTCATTTGAAATGACTTTTTTGCCTATTTCAAAAAAATTAATTTTTTTTGGTTTTTTCATCTGTGATTAATTATCCTGTAGTAGACTAGACCTTTTAATTCGATTATAAATGAAAAAGCACTTTTTCTTATTTTTTATCATTATTTTTTCTTCTTACTCATTCTTAGACACTGAGGTAGAAGAGTTTGTAAACTCTCAACACAATGAAATTTTTAATTTTCTAAATAATAATCAAGATTTGTTTAATTCTGATAAGGAAAAGTTTCTTAATGAGTTTGAGATTAGGTTTTCAAGACTGATTCCTCCTGAAGAAATCTCAAAAAGAGTAATGGGTAAGAGACTATTTACAGAAGCTACAAGAAACCAAATTTTTAAATTTAATGAGAAATTTAAAAGCACTCTTTTAGACTCTTATTCAGGTGCGCTAAGTAGTGTAGAAGCTGCAAATATATCGATAGAATCTCACTTTCATCCCAATGAACGAATGGATTTAGCGGTTGTCCAATTAAATACTAACTTTTCAGGAAGAAATTTTAAATTAATTTATAAGATGAAAAAAATAAAAATTGAAGATACAAAGAATTGGCGAGTAGTTGGTATAGTTTTGGATGGTATAGACATAGTTTCGTTATACCGAAAACAATTTGCATCCCTTGTTAAAGAAAATAATGATAATTTGGATCTTGCAATTGATTCTTGGAGCATTGAAGAAGATTCCTTAAGCCTAGAAAATTGATGGATAAACTCATTATTGAGGGACGCCATTCTCTCAACGGAAACTTAAAAGCCTCTGGCGCAAAAAATTCAGCTCTTCCAATTCTAGCATCTTCTCTTTTGTTAGAAGGCAAATTAACCTTAAGCAATATCCCACACTTAAAAGACGTTACTACAATGATTGAAGTTTTAGGATCAATGGGAGCTAATATAACACTTGATGAGGACATGAATGTTGAG
>NZFZ01000029.1 GCA_002689405.1 Gammaproteobacteria bacterium
TCAACTTGATTTAATTGATGACAAAGACAAAAACGATCTCGCCGGTCTAGTAAATGGAGTAAATTTATTTATTCATGATAAAAGTTTTATTTTCCTTAAAGGTACTAAACTTGATTTCGTTAAAAAAAACTTAAATCAAGAGCTGGTTTTTTTGAATCCAAACGTTTCAGCTGAATGCGGTTGCGGTGAAAGTTTTAATTTTGACAACGAGCTTGTAAAAGATTTATCTAACAACTAAATACAATGGATTGGTCAGATACCTATGACATCGTAGATAGTCTCTGTGAAAAATATCCAAATGAAGAGCCTGAAAAGTTGCTTTTTTTGGATCTAATGAATATGGTTACGTCTCTTGAAGGGTTTGAAGGAAAGAAAGAGAACTGTAACGAAAGAATTTTAGAGGCCATTCAGGCTATCTGGATAGAGGAGAAAGATTGATGTCAGAAAAAACCTTATGCATAATTAAACCAGATGCGGTAGCAAATAATTTTGTAGATCAAATAAATCAAATGATTGAATCAAAAGGATTGTCTATTTTAAAAAGCAAAAAAACTAATATTTCTTGTGAAATTGCAAAGCAATTTTATGCAGAGCATTCGGAAAAACCTTTCTTTAATGAACTAGTGGATTTTATAACTTCAGGACCTGCAGTTGTCCAAATTCTTGAAGGCGATTCATGCATAACAAGTTACAGAATTTTAATGGGCGCAACCAATCCGAAAGAAGCTGAAGAGGGCACTATTAGAAAGAAATTTGCTGAGTCAATTTCTAAAAATGCGGTACATGGTTCAGACTCTCCAGAATCTGCAGACAGAGAAATTGAAATAATGTCTGCTTTGTTTTAGTTTAAGGTTATGGAAAGCTGGAACGAACAGCTAAAGTCTAAAATTCTTGAATCTGAGTTTTCGATAAAAGAAATATCNGATAAAACCAAAATTCCCACAAAATTCATCGAAGCAATTGAGCGGGCTGATTTTAAAAAACTTCCTGCTGAAATTTTTGCAAAATCTCAAATAGAGCGACTTTTTAAATTTTTAGGAATTGACCCAAGTGAAGCNCTTAAAGATTATGATGAATTTATATCCCCACCAGAAATATCATCCGAAGAAGAACCTTTAGCAGATACAAAGTTTAAGTTTCAGAACTTTTTAGATTATTTAAATTTACCAAACNTCAGNAACTCTTACTTCAAATATGGAGGTATTTTATTTATTTCTATTATTTTATTNATCNTAATGTTTGCTATTNCAGATGATGATGAAATAGATATATTGGCGAAAAAAGAAAAAGAGAACGTAATCGAATNTTTAGAAATTGATAATCAAGATTTATTGATCAGTTCTTCCGAGGAAGAACTATTAAATAAAAATGAAATTAAAAATGACTTATTTTCAAATGACGAAATCATAGATAATTTGAGTCCAAAAGATTTAATAAGAAAGATTGAAATTGTTATTGAAGGAGAAAGTTGGGTAGTGGTTTTTGATAAAAATGAAAGGCTTCTATACGAACTTATGCAAACTGGAAGTTATGAACTTTCAGGAATCTCTCCANTAAGGTTTAAAATAGGATATGCTCCTGCGACTAATTTATACATCGACGATCAAAAGATTAGTTTTTCTAAAGCAATTAAAGGAGCAAGTAACTATGCTCATTTTTGGGTAAACGAGGCAAATAAAGTTGAATCAATTAGAGATTAAGCGAAGGAATAGCAGACTGATTCACGTTGGAAATGTTCCTGTTGGAGGAAACTCAGAGATAACAGTACAAAGCATGACCAATACTTTAACAACTGACATAAAAAAAACTGTAGATCAAATTAAAGAATTAGAAAAAGTTGGAGCAGATTTAATAAGAGTTTCTGTGCCAGACGAAAATTCTGCAAAAGCTTTTAAAAAAATTAAACAGCAAGCAAAAGTTCCATTAATTGCTGATATNCACTTTGATTACAAGATTGCTATACAGGNAGCAGAACAAGGAGCGGATTGTTTGAGAATAAATCCTGGAAATATCGGAAACGAAAAAAAAGTAAAAGAAGTAATTGCTTGNGCATCGCATCACGGCATTCCAATTAGGATTGGAGTAAATGCNGGCTCTCTTGAAAAAAAACTCCAAAAAAAATACGGAGAACCAAATTCTGATGCATTAGTAGAATCGGCTATGAATCATGTAAATATTTTAAAGAAACAAAATTTTGAAAATTTTAAACTCAGTATCAAAGCCTCTGATGTCTTTATGATGACGGAAAGTTACAGAAAAATAAGCTCCTTGATTGATCAACCTCTGCATTTAGGCCTGACGGAAGCTGGCGGACAAAGAAGTGGAACTNTTAAATCATCAATAGCAATTGGACAACTTCTTTCAGAAGGCATAGGCGATACTATAAGAGTATCTCTAGCTTCAGATCCGTGCGAAGAGATCAAAGTTGGTTTTGATATTTTAAGATCTCTAAAATTAAGAAAGAAGGGTATCAATTTCATCGCCTGTCCAAGTTGTGCAAGACAAAATTTTGATGTCATTAAAACAATGAATGCTCTTGAATCTAGACTTGAAGACGTAACCGAAAATATTGATGTTGCCGTTATTGGTTGTTATGTAAATGGACCCGGAGAATCCAAAGCTGCTGATATTGGCCTAACAGGAGCTTCGCCAAATAATCTTGTGTATATAGATGGAAAAGCAGATCACAAACTCTCAAATAAAGATCTTGTTGACTCTCTTGAAAAATTAATAAGAAAGAAAGCAAAAAAAATTAAACAATCCAAAAGTAAGCTTTCCATAAAAGAGGTCTAACCATTATGAANAAGATTTCAAAGTTGCGAGGAATGCAAGATACAGACCCTATTGAAACAACAAAAATTAATTTTGTGGAAAANAGCTTTAACGAAATTTCTAAAAGTTATGGCTATCAAGAAGTGAGATTCCCAATCATAGAAAGCACAGATTTATTTAAAAGATCCGTTGGCGATCAATCGGACATTGTGAATAAAGAAATGTTTACTTTTGAAAGTAAAAGCGGTAAATCGATGACGCTTAGACCAGAAGGCACAGCTGGATGTATGCGCATGGCTATAGAAACTGGATTAGTGGATGCTGGCCAACAAAGATTGTCTTATAAAGGTCCAATGTTCAGATACGAACGTCCTCAAAAAGGTCGATCTCGCCAGTTTCAACAACTAAGTTTGGAGGCATATGGCTTTAACAATTATGCCATTGATTTAGAAATGCTTGAGATATCAAATTTTCTTTTTGAAGAACTCTCTGTAAAAGAAGAAATGACTTTAGAAATTAATTCCATTGGCTCTCAAAAAGATCAAAAAGAATANTCTCAAAAATTAAAAGATTATTTTTNAAAATACAAAAATGATCTAGATGAAGATAGCTTAAAAAGATTGGAAAAAAATCCCTTGAGAATTTTAGATTCAAAAAATCAAGATCTAGAAAACCTCATTAAAGAGGCTCCTAAGATAGATCAATCAATTTCAAATGAATCTCAAGAAAAATTTTCTTTAATAAAAAACTATCTAGATGATCTANAAATTCAATTCAAAGAAAACCCTCTTTTGGTTAGAGGATTGGATTATTACAACGATTTGGTTTTTGAATGGAAATCAAATTCAATTGGTTCTCAAGATACTATTTGTGGAGGAGGCAGATATGATTCTTTATCTAAAATCATTGGCGGAAGAGAAACCAGTGCTATTGGCTTATCAATAGGCCTTGAAAGACTATGTTTGTTAATTGAAGATTCTTTAGCAAAGGATACAAAGTCGCTACTGATAGTAGCTCTTGAAGACTCTTTTTTCTTAGATGGAATGAAACTAGCTTCGTCTTTAAGAAAGAAATTAAAAAACTTTTCAATCCAATTTTCTGGAAAAGAAAAAAATTTAAAANCCCTCCTTAAAAAAGCAAACAAAAAAAATACTGATTTCATGGTTATAATTGGACGAGAAGAGATTAAAAATAATTCCTACACCTTAAAAAAACTTTCAATGAATCAAGAAATAAAAATCGATAATTTTGATTCTTTATTAAAAAATTTGAAATAAATTAAATGAATTTCCTTAATAAAATCTATTCTTGGATTCTTAAAAATTACATTAAGGTGATTTCATTTCTTCTAGTTATAGCTTTAGCTTATGGAATATATCTTTATTTCCATTTTATGGCCCAAAAAAAGGATCAAGAGGCAGGAGATTTATTTCTAAATTTTTATAACTCTTATTCGGCATCCGACTTCAATCAGCAAGAATATAAAAATGTTATAGATGAAATTTCTCAAATAGATAATGCTTCAATATATTTGGCAATGCTCCAATCAATTTATGCGGCAGAGTCAGTAAAAAGTAATGATCTACAAAAAGCTTTAACAGAACTTTCAAATGCAAAAGAAATTTTAAGTTCAAAAGGAAATGAGTTTAATTTTTTAAAAGAAATAATTGATTTAAGAATGGTAAATATTTTTATTGATTTAGAAGATTTAGAAAGGGCTAATAATATTCTTAAAAATACTTTTTTAACCTATCAAACAAACAAACTTATTCTTCAAGGAGACATTTTAGCAATAGAAAAAAAAATTTTTGAAGCGAAGCAGAAATATATTGATGCCTTGGGACAATCCGAAAATGAAACTCAAAAAAATCTTATTAATTTAAAAATTTCCACTTTGATAGATTGATGAAATTTAAAAATTTACTTTATTTGCTCTTATTTATGACTCTCATTGCTTGTGAGACAGGTGCAGAAGAAGTTGAAAAACCAAACGAATTAAAAAAACAAATTAACGAACAGTTTTCTTTTGAAAGAAGGTGGTCTGTAAATGCATTTAAGTCTTTACCTTTAGGAAAAATAAATATTGCCTCAGATCAAGACAGCGTCTTTATTTTCGATTCAAGGGGAGAAATTAAAGCATTTTCCAGTAACGGAAAAAGAATCTGGAATAAGAAACTCGATATTGATATTTCTACCGGGATAACCCTTGGCTTTAACAAGCTCTTATTGAGTTCTTCAAATGGAGAGGTGTTTTGCCTTTCTAAAGACTCAGGAGAAACCATTTGGCAATATTCAACTTCGGGAGAAGTTTTATCTCCACCAGCCACGAATGGAGATATTGTAGCAATACAGAATATTGATGGCAGAGTAACAGCAGTTGACCTAGAAACGGGAGAGTTTAGGTGGGATTATAGAAGCGTTATTCCAAACTTAACCCTGAGAGGAACTTCTGAACCATCATTTTATGAAGGCTTCCTATACATTGGTTTCGCAAATGGTAATTTGGCTAAGATTGAACCCAGATCAGGAGTAACTCAATGGGAAATACCTATAACGACATCTAAAGAAACATCAGAAATTGGAAGGATTGTTGACATTGATGGAAATTTTGTTTTTTCCAGTGGCATCGCTTTTGTTGCAACATTTCAAGGAGATGTTGCTGCATTGGATACAAGATCTGGAAGATTTATATGGAAAGAAAAGACCTCTACTGCAAATGATTTACTTTCTTCCAGAGGAAAAATAATTTTAATAGATGAAAAAGATCAGGTACTTGCATATTCTCAAAATTCTGGAAAATTGGAATGGTTCAACAAAGATTTTTTCTTGAGGGAACTCACCTCTCCAAACAGATTAAAATCATTGGTAGTTTATGGAGATTTTCAGGGCTTTCTCCATGCGCTAGATATTTCCCAGGGCGAACAAGTTGCAAGAAAAAAAGTTTCTAGATCAAAAATTATTTCAATATCCACGAAAGATGAAAATGTCTTAACCTTGGATTCAAAAGGAAAACTTTCACTCTTTACTTTGCAATGATATTGTCCCCAACATGGGACCCATAGTAGCAATAATAGGAAGGCCTAATGTCGGTAAATCTTCTCTTTTTAATAAAATAATTGGAGAAGATAAAGCCATAATTGCTGATTTTTCAGGATTGACTAGAGATAGGCTTTATGGAAATTTTTCTTTTAAATCTCGAAATTTCTCAATAATTGATACAGGGGGAATTTCAGACGAAAGAGAAGAAATGAATCTTCTTATACTCAAGGAAATAGATAAGGCCATTGAAGAAGCTGACGGATTTATTTTTTTAGCAGATGCTGACTATGGTTTAAGCCAAGATGATTATAAGATTCATGAAATTCTCAGAAAATCTGGAAAAAAATATATTCTTGCCTTAAATAAATCTGAACTTAAGTCTTCAGAAAAAAATATAAACGACTTTTATCAGCTTGGAGTTAAAAGCTTCATCAAAGTATCCGCTAAAAACGGTTTAGGTATAAAAAATCTTAAAGAGGAAGTCTTGAATCAATTTCACATTGAAACAAGTTCCAACCTTGAATACGAAATTGTCAATCAAGATATTAAGGTGAGCATTTTAGGAAAACCCAATGCAGGAAAATCTACTTTTTTTAATTCTTTAATTAAAGAAAATCGTTCTATTGTTTCANCCAAGGCAGGCACAACAAGAGATGCCNTTTCTAAATCAATTNTTTTNAAAAATGACAAGATAGAACTTTTTGACACAGCGGGCTTGAGAAAAAAATCAAAAATAGATCAAACAATAGAAAGTTTTTCGGTTTCTAAAGCTATTTCGAGCATGAGATCTTCTTCTGGAGTCCTTTATTTAGTTGATGGAAAAGAAAACATTACTGATCAAGATTTACATCTTATTTCTTTAATCGTTTCTTCTGGAAAACCTATGATTTTAGGAATCAATAAATCGGATAAACTATCTCAATATGACAAATCAAATTTAACCAGAACCATTAATAAAAAATTAGCTTTCATATCTGGCATATCCATCCACTATATTTCCGCAAAACAAAATAAAGGCACTGCTAAGGTATTCAAAGAGCTTATAAAGCTCATAAAAAAAAGCGTTAAAAAAATCGATACTTCAAAGNTGAATGACTTGTTAAAAGAAGCATCAAATTTAAATCCNCCCCAGATGTCTGGAAGGTTTAGACCAAAAATTAAATACGCAAATTTACTTTCATCCCAGCCTACAATTATCAGGATTCAGGGAAACAACTTAGATAAATTAACAAAACAATATCAAAAGTACTTNGAAAATTTTTTAAGAAAAAAATTGAATTTTGAGGGCATTCCAATTAAGTTGGTTTTTAAAAATAATACTAATCCTTTTGGGGAAAAGAAAAACAAACTTACCAAAAAGCAATTAGCTAAGAGAAAAAGGATAGCAAGGCGCTAATAAAATAATTTATACAATATAATGCCTTTTTTGAGATGAATTCGCCTAGATATCTAAATCTATTTAAGATCGCTTTACCTTTGCCAGGGGTTTCTTCCATTTTGCACAGAATTTCTGCAATTGCTATTTTTGTCTTNTCCCTTCCAATGATGGGGATTTTAGTTTTTTCTTTGANTTCTGAANCTAATTATCAAATCATTAATTCATTATTTCAAAATTTACTGTTTAAGAGCTTGTTTTCCCTTTTCATCACGGCAATTTTTTATCATTTTGTCTCCGGCCTAAGACATTTAGTAATGGATTTTGGATATTGGGAAACTCTNAGAGCTGGNAGGATGTCTGCTCTTGCTACTTTTATTTCAACNGGANTATTTTTCTNTTCTTTTCTNTATTTGGCATGGTAACGAAGTTATACANATTAAANAAAACAGGNATCTTTGATTATGTTTTTGTAAGAATNACGGCAGTAATTCAGGCAGTATATTTTTCAGTTATAACCTTCTATTGGTTAGTCAATAGAGACTTTAAATACGAACAACTATCTNNCTTTTTTGATATTCTCATNATNGAAATTTTTACGGTAATNGTTGCTNTTTCAATNGCNTATCATTCAGTGCAAGGNATTTGGAACGTGGCAACAGATTATCTTACCCAAGCGCAGATTGGTGCTTCGGCTAAACTTCTTAGACCTGCAGTTATAGGTTTTAGCTGGTTCCAAGCTCTTGGNTTAATTATTTGTAGTTTTTATATTTTAGGTTAGTAANTATGGCAATGAATGGAAAAGGCACTCTTTTGGATGCATCNANTTTACCCGTAAAGGAATTNGATGGAATTATNGTTGGNGGTGGCGGTTCTGGNATGATGGCTTCTCTTCAGNTAGCTAAATCNGGAATGAATACGGCTGTTGTTTCTAAAGTNTTTCCAACTCGTTCNCATACCGTTTCTGCTCAAGGNGGTATCACNTGTTCAATTCAAAGTGCAGATCCAGATGACGACTGGAGATGGCATATGTTTGATACAGTCAAGGGTTCTGATTTCATTGGAGANCAAGACTCCATAGAATACATGTGCAAAGAAGGNCCTGAAGCAATATTTGAATTGGAAAANATGGGATTGCCATTTTCTAGAACTGAAGAAGGCAAAATTTANCAAAGAGCATTTGGAGGTCAGTCAAAAGATTATGGAAAAGGNGGNCAAGCNGAAAGAACTTGTGCTGCTGCNGANAGAACAGGNCATGCNCTTTTGCATACACTTTTNCAAGCNAACGTTAAAGCGGGAACCAANTTTCTTTCAGANTGGTTNGCAGTTGATCTTGTGAAAAATCAAAATGATCAGGTCGTTGGAGTTATTGCTTTTGAAATTGAATCNGGNGAACCNTACTTTTTAAAATCNAAAGCTACNGTTTTAGCTACTGGAGGAGCAGGAAGGATATATCAAACAACTTCAAACGCTCTNATTAANACTGGTGATGGNACTGGAATGGCATTGAGAGCCGGNTTCCCAGTNCAAGATATGGAGATGTGGCAGTTTCATCCAACAGGTATTCATGGNCATGGAACTTTAGTAACTGAAGGNTGTAGAGGAGAAGGTGGTTACTTGGTCAACAAAGACGGTGAAAGATTCATGGAAAGATACGCCCCAAATTATAAAGATCTAGCTAGCAGAGATGTTGTTGCAAGATCCATGTTTACTGAAATCCTTGAAGGTAGAGGCTGTGGTCCAGATGCTGATCACGTTTATTTGAAACTTGATCATTTAGGGCCAGAAATCGTTCACAAAAGACTACCTGGAGTAACAGAATTATCAAAAAGGTTTGCTCATGTTGATCCTGCTGAACATCCTATTCCGGTTGTTCCCACATGTCATTATGCAATGGGAGGCATCCCAACTAATGTTCATGGTCAGGTCATCTCTCAAAATCCTGACGGTACAGATAAAATCATAGATGGTCTATATGCTGCAGGAGAAGCAGCTTGCGTCTCCGTTCATGGGGGTAATCGTTTAGGAGGAAATTCTCTTCTAGACCTAATTGTTTTTGGAAGATCCGCTGGATTACACATAGAAGAAAGTTTTAAGTCAGGAATAAAAATGGATGATCCTTCATCTGATGATGTCGACTATGCTCTTAGAAATCTCAACAGAGTGAACGTCAGTCAATCTGGTGAAAACTTTGTAGAAGTTAAGAAAGATTTACAAAAAACAATGCAAATGAATTTTGGAGTATTTAGAACCGAAGAATTGATGGAAAATGGTATTAAAGAAGTCTCTAATCTCAGAGATAAATCTCAAAACATTCATCTTGCCGATAAATCTTCTCAGTTTAATACAGCCAGAGTTGAAGCTTTGGAACTCCTTAATCTAATCGAAGTTGCTGAAGCCACTGCAATCAGTGCAAACGAAAGAAAAGAAAGTAGAGGAGCTCACTCGAGAGAAGATTACCCAGACAGAGATGATGAAAATTGGCTCAAACACTCGATTTATTTTTCTGATACCAAACAAGTATCTAAAAGAGATGTTAATTTTAGGCCTAAGCAGGTTCAAGCTTTCCAACCAATTGTCAGGACCTATTAATGAATGCAATCGCAGCAAGTGAGATCAAAACTCTTAGACTGAGTATCTACAGATATGACCCACTGAAAGAAGAAAAGCCATACATGGAGGACTTTGATATTGATATACCTGCAGAAAAAGATTTAATGGTTTTAGATGTCTTGATGCTTGCAAAGGAACAAGATCCTTCAATTTCTTTCAGAAGATCTTGTCGCGAGGGAGTCTGCGGATCTGACGGTTTAAACATAAATGGTAAAAATGGGCTCGGTTGCATCACGCCCTTATCCGATGCAGTCAAATCTAATAAACTTTCCATTAGACCTCTACCAGGACTTCCAGTTATTAAAGACTTAATTGTTGATATGAAACAGTTTGTTGATCAGTATAAAAAAGTAAAACCTTATCTGATCACTGATAAAAAAGTAGATACTAGAGAAGCCATTCCTCAAACAATCGAGGAAAGAGAAAAACTAGATGGTCTTTACGAGTGCATAATGTGTGGTTGCTGCTCTACTGCCTGTCCATCCTTTTGGTGGAACCCTGATAAATTTTTAGGACCTGCAGCTTTATTACAAGCTTACAGATTTATTGCTGATAGTAGAGATACAGCTACAGAAGAAAGATTAGAGCAACTTGAAGATGCTTTTAGCGTTTTCAGATGTCATGGAATTATGAACTGCGTTTCAGTCTGTCCTAAAGGCTTAAATCCTACAAAAGCAATTGGTGAAATTAAAAAAATGTTAGTAAAAAGGGCTTTATAATACTAACGCTTTGAATTTACACGAATATCAGTCAAAACAACTTCTAGAAAACTTCGACTTACCAACTGCTAAGTCTGTAGTGGCTTTTTCAGCAGAAGAAATTACCAATCTAATTAACGAATTGGATGGCGAAGAATTTGTTGTCAAAGTCCAGGTTCATGCAGGTGGAAGAGGGAAAGTAGGAGGAGTAAAAATAACTCAAGACATCAATGAGATTATAGAATTTGCTAAGGATTGGCTTGGAAAGAAATTTGTAAATCACCAGACAGGCGATGAAGGAAAGCCAGTGTCTGCAATAATGATTGCAGAAAGCACTACGATCCAAAAAGAATTTTATCTAGGCGCTGTAATAGATAGGAGTTCTCAATCTTTGGTTGTTATGGCCTCACCAGGGGGCGGCATGGATATTGAAAAAGTTGCTGAGGAAAACCCTGAGAAGATTTTTAAGATAAATGTCAGCAAAAATAAGAAAGAAGATTTTGACGTTCTACCTCTGGTTACTGGCCTTGGGTTGTCTTCCAGCCAAACCGAAGAATTTAAGAAAATAGTTTCTGGATTGGTGAACTTATTTTTTGAAAAAGATCTTTCTTTGATTGAAATCAATCCTTTGGTTATAGATCAAAATGATTCTCTAAAATGTTTGGATGCAAAAATAAATATTGATGAAAATGCATTGTTTAGACAAGAAGATCTTTTAAAACTGCGAGANNCTTCGCAAGAAAATCNAAAGGAAATCGAAGCAGCAAAATGGGATCTTAACTATGTGGCTTTGGATGGAAATATAGGATGTATGGTNAANGGAGCNGGTCTTGCAATGGCAACAATGGATATCATTAAGCTTTCTGGNGGATTTCCAGCNAATTTTTTNGATGTTGGGGGNACTGTAGANAAAGAAAGAGTAGCNGAGGCTTTTAAGATNATTCTTTCTGATGAAAAAGTTAAGTCGGTCTTGATNAATATTTTTGGTGGAATTGTNAGGTGTGATGTCGTTGCCTCTGGGATAGTTTCAGCTGTNTCAGAAGTTGGAGTTGATATACCTGTTATTGTGAGACTTAAAGGGAATAATTCAGAAGAGGCAAAAAAAATTCTATCTGAAAGCGATCTTAATATNATTTCTGCNGANGATCTNTCAGANGCAGCTGAATTAGCAGTNAANAATTCAGGATGAGNATNTTAATNAANAAANAAACNAAAGTGATTTGTCAGGGNTTTACTGGAGCACAAGGCACATTGCATTGNAGCCAAGCNATAGANTACGGAACCAATATTTTAGGTGGNGTCACNCCTGGNAAGGGCGGGCAAACNCATTTGGATCTCCCAGTCTTCAATTCCGTAAAAGAAGCAAAACAAGCNACNGAGGNAANTGCNAGTATAATNTTTGTNCCCGCCAAATTTTGTAAACCTTCAATAATTGAGGCAATAGAAAGCGGTATTGAATTGATAATCTGTATAACCGAAGGTATTCCAACNTTGGATATGTTAGAAGTTAAAGAATTAGCAGATAAGGAAGGNATAAGAATTATTGGTCCAAATTGTCCAGGAATAATTACTCCAGGTGAATGCAAATTAGGAATTATGCCGGGTTTCATCCATAGNCCTGGNAAGGTAGGAATTGTCTCAAGGTCAGGAACTCTTACTTACGAAGCAGTTGATCAGACTACNAAGGTAGGTCTCGGACAGTCTACTTGTGTNGGTATAGGCGGAGACCCGCTTCCTGGTACAAGCTTTATNGATGTTTTAAAGCTTTTTGAAGAGGATCCTCAAACAGAGGGAATTGTTATGGTNGGAGAAATTGGGGGTTCAGCTGAGGAAGAGGCTGCAGAATATATNAAAGANAACGTNTCTAAGCCTGTTGTNGGNTATATTGCAGGAGTNAGNGCACCTCCTGGAAAAAGAATGGGNCATGCAGGNGCAATAATTTCNGGNGGNAAAGGAACNGCAGANGANAAATTTAATGCCCTAGAAAGNGCTGGTGTAAGGACTGTTAAAAGNCCATCTGAAATAGGANAATCTATTTTAGAAGAAATNTCTCTTTAAGATTTTTNATTCGAAATNTTAAAATCTGTTTTCGANAAGAAACAAAATCCATAANAAGATAGATTTAATTTTTTTGANTCTTGCCTGACCTGCTGAGATGGAAGAAAAGGTATGATTTTTCCATAAGTATTATCTATCNNNATTTCTCTTTNCGATAAATTAAACANACAACAAATTTCTTTCTCATTTCCNCTATAAAAAATCANAACTTCATTATTATTTTCAAAATAAATCTCTTCGGNAAAGAAGGATATTTTTTTTCTTAAAGAAATAAATGTNTTATAAAAATNATAGGTTGANTTTNTATTTNTTAATTGCTTNTTAACAGAGTTNATAATTTGTTCTTTTTTNATTGGAAGCCANGGCTTTGCATTTGAAAANCCAGCAAATTTTTTGCTTTCATCCCANATCATGGGAGTTCTACATCCATCTCTACCAAAATCCATAGGCCAGAATTTTNTTCCAGGAGGATCTTTAATTTCATCAAATTCAATTTTGGTTTGAGTTTGACCAAGCTCTTCNCCNTGGTAAATACATGGTGTTCCTTTCAANGACATNAGTAANNCACANGNTAATTTTGCAAANTTTTGTCTATNTTTTTTTGTTTNATTCCANCTAGACAAATGCCTCACTACATCGTGATTNGAAAANCTCCATGTCGGCCANCCATCTTTAGTTTCTTTAAAAAATTTAGAAACAGTNTTCCTTATGTGTTTTGGAGAAAATTCATCTCTGAGAAGATCAAAACTGTAAGCCATATGNAGNTTGTCATTATNTGCNGTGTATTTAGCNTGTAATTCAACATTTGAAATTTCTCCAATCATCGTCGTTNCTTTATATTCNTCTGTNAGCTTNCTTAGCTTTTTTAGGAATGCAAAATTATCCTTTTGATTAATTGAATATTTCAAATTTTGATAATAGTAAGGATTTTTTCCGGAAGCTTTTGATTTGATTGCAGGATTATTTCTTAATTTTTTATCATGAAAATAATAATTAGCAGTATCAAGTCTAAAGCCATCAACACCTTTCTCTAGCCAAAACTTAACAGTTGAAAGTAACCATTTCTGAACATCTTCGTTATGGAAGTTAAAGTCTGGTTGTGACTTTAAAAAATTATGTAAGTAATATTGTTCTCTACTGGTATCCCATTCCCATGCAGAACCTCCAAAAACAGAAAGCCAATTATTTGGAGGAGAGCCATCAGGTTTAGGATCAGCCCAGACGTACCAATCCGATTTTGAATTATTTTTATTTGATTTACTGGTCTTAAAGAAAGGATGAATATCAGAACTATGTGATAAAACTTGATCAATTATTACTTTAATTTTATTTTCTTTGGCTTTTTCTATGAGTTTTTCAAAATCAAGAATGTTTCCAAATAAGGGATCAATGTCAGTGTAATTGGAAACATCGTAACCCATATCTTTCATGGGAGAGGTAAAAATTGGAGAAAGCCATATTGCATCAACACCTAAAGAAGATAAGTAAGAAATTTTTTTGGATATTCCTTTAAGATCACCTATACCATTTCCAGAAGTGTCATTGAAAGAACGTGGATAAATCTGGTAAATAACTCCTTTTTTCCACCAAGGGAGGTTAGTTTTTGAAGGAAACTTTTTAGTCACTCACTTTTATAAGTTGTTTTCCAAAATTCTTACCGCTTAATACATCTCTTAGCCCCTGTGGAGCATTCTCGATACCTTCTAAGACGGTTTCTTTGTATTTTATTTTACCTTGACGCATCCATTCGGCTAACTCACGCGTTGCCTGTTCCCACTTTTCATTAAATTCTGTGACTACAAAAAATCTATGCTCAGGCATTGGATCTAAATTCCCAAAGATATCAAAGGGAGTCTCAGGTAACTTGCTGCTTTCTGAGATATTTGAATTAAAGGAATTATAGGCTGAGATAAAGCCGCAAATTGGAACTCTCGCTCCTGGATTGAGAAACTCGGCAACTGCTTTTGAAACTTCTCCACCAACGTTTTCAAAATAGATATCTATTCCATCTGAACAATCCTTAGATAAGTCATCTCTAAATGTTTTTGATTTATAGTCAATGGCATAATCCAATTCCATCACATCCTTAACAAAATCACATTTTTTCTTTCCGCCTGCGATACCTATAGTTTTACAACCAATAAGTTTAGCCATTTGACCAACGACAGAGCCTACAGCGCCAGAGGCTGCAGATACAACCACGGTATCACTTTCCTTTACTTTTCCTACTTCTTTAAGCCCAAAATAAGCAGTTCTACCCGGCATGCCTGCTGGNCCTAAAAAAGATTGTATTGGNGCCAAGTCAGGATAAATTCTCATTAATGCAGGATTATCATCATTACANCTAATGAAAGACTGCCAACCNAAGTGNGCTGCAACGTAATCTCCAATTTGNAATTTCTCTGATCTGGATTGAATTACTTGCCCAACACTTTCNCCTGTCATTACCTCTCCTATTGCAACAGGCTCGGTATAAGATTTCATATCGTTCATTCTGCCTCGCATGTATGGATCAATAGAGAGATACATCACTTTNATTAAGATTTGATTCTCATCAAGATCACTTATAGAAGNCTCTTCTAATTTCCAACATTCATCTTCCGGCATGCCTTCAGGTCTTTTTGCCAAGACCCATCTCTTATTAATTTTTTCCATATTCCTTATTCTCCCTTTTTTACTTTGAATGTAATNATTCCGTCTTCNTCAGANAAAGATATCAACGAATGATTAAGATATTCACAGAACTTTTTAACATCTTTAATTGCAGTAGGATCTGTGGCTATNAGAGTCACTTCATCACCTTTTTTAGCTTCATGAATAGATTGATGAAGAAGCATTATTGGCTCAGGACATTTAAGACCTTTGGCATCTATTTCAATCATTCAAGAANTTAAGACAAATCTANTTCTACCTCTNCCAGTAGTATAATTAACTCTTGCAATAACAAAAGCTGCCGAAACAAAAAGNCCAACGGTCAAACCNATCCACATACCTGGTGCCCCAATAGGATNAGAAAAGAAGTCAGTCATTGANANGGTATATCCAATTGGCATTCCAATAATCCAATAAGCGATAAACATAAAAAAGAATAAAATNTGAGTATCTTTAAAACCTCTCANAGCNCCNACGCCAGCNAAGTTNAGNCCATCTGCAATTTGGAATATGGCAGCAATTATTAATAATGTAGCTGCNAAATTCACAATTTCGATATCTGGATTGAAGAAGCTAGCAAGGTAATTACCAAACTCTATNAGAACAAANGTATTTATAATTGCCAAAAACAAGGCAAAAAACATAGCAAAAAATGAAGAATATCTTGCTCTATCCAATGAGTTTGACCCTACTAAATTTCCAACCCTAACATTAGCTGCTAAGCCTATTGATAGGGGCAACATGAAAGTTAAAGTAGTTACTTGCATGGCAATTGCATGAGCAGAAATAACATTTTCACCAAGCCTGCTTAAAATCAAACCCGCTCCACTAAAAACAGCTATTTCTATGAATAAGGTTCCTCCAATTGGTATTCCAAGTTTTATGATTTCAGAAATTTTTTTTGGATCAGGAGCTTCAAAACTCTCAAAAAATCTAATTTCTTTAAAGAACTTTGAAAAATAAATGTATCCAAGAATAATTAGAAGAGAAGACCATGAGGAGATTAAAAAGGCTATTCCACAACCTTTACCACCCAATTCCGGGAAACCAAATTTACCAAAAATCAAAACATAATTCACTAGGGCATTTATTAAGACCATCACAACATTTATGTAAGTAATGGGAAGTGGTTTTTTCATACCCTCACACATGGATCTCAAAGGTTGAAATAAAAACATTGCCGGAGCACCAATCATCAATCCAAATAGATAATCTTTTGTAATGGCCTTTACTTCTTCAGGAGTGCCTAAAATATTAAGAAGTGAATCAGCATTTAACGTATAAACGACAAATAGAAGAATCAAAGGAATTGTCAGCCAATAAGATTGCTTTACGATGGGTCCAATTTGTGAGATTTGTTTTGCTCCGTAAAATTGAGCAACAAAAGAAGTAATGATAAACAATACTCCAGCAATCCCAAAATAAGCAGGCCAAAAAAGCATATTTCCTATAGCGACAGCAGCCTGATCAACAGTATTGTAATTACCAGTCATTAAAGCAGAAATTATTCCTGTCGCGTGAGCTGCTACTTGAGTCAAGAGCATTGGAGTAGCTAACTTAAAATATTCCTTGGCTTCTTCCGAAGCAATTGAACTTTTTATTGAGCTATCTTCTGTTGAAGAGTTGAGGGTTTCTTTCATAGAATCGCTGTATCATACATGATGTAAAAATATCTGGAGATTAAAAATTAGAAAAGACAATAGACCTTTTTGGCTTAAAAGAATTCATTGGTGGTTTGATCAACAATACATAAAAAAAATTATCACCCCACAATTTGATCATTTAGGGACTAGTCCTCTTATTTTAGGAGTTAAATATCTTCACGTATCTGGAAAAAACATATCGGTTGGAGATTTCGCAACTTTTATAACATCCCCAGATGCTCATGTTCACATTACTACATGGAATGCAGACAAACACGATGGAAAAATAGAAGCAGGCAAGTTTTGTTTGTTTAGTCCAGGAGTAAGAATTTCTGCGGCTACATCAATAAAAATTGGAGATTCATGTATGTTTGCCAATGGAGCATACATTTCCGACTCTGATTGGCATGGAATTTATGATAGAGCTTTGCCTGTTGGCAAGTCTTTAGAAGTAGTTCTAGAAGACAACGTTTGGATAGGAGATAGTGCAATTGTTAACAAAGGAGTGAGAATTGGAAAAAATAGTATTGTTGGTGCTGGATCGGTAGTGGTTAAAGATGTGCCTCCAAATGTAGTAGTTGCCGGTAATCCTGCAAAAGTAGTAAAAGAATTAGATGAGAATGAAAAAATGATTTCCAGAGCAGATATGTTTTCTTCCCCTAAAGAATTAGACGATTTGTATCTCAAAATCGATCAAATCAGTCTTAAAAACAATTCTTTTTTTGGCTGGATAAAAAGTAAGTTGATGCCAAACAAGAACAATTGATGAATATTGTTATTAACAAAGACTTGCAAGAGTTAACTAAGACATTTGAAAGTAATTCTAAATTCAATATTCGAAGCCTTGCCTCACACGAAATCTCAAATAAAGCTATCAAAGATTCCGATGCTGTCTTTTTGAGATCTACGACGAAAATTAACGAAGAATTGTTAGGTAACACTAATGTAAAATTTGTCGCTTCTTTAACTTCAGGAGAAGATCACATAGATCAAGATTATTTTGAAAACTCAAATATTCATCTTTCTAAAGGAAAGGGCGGAAATGCATTAGCTGTCATTGAATATTTATTAAGTGTCTTATCTGTCTTGATTATTGGCAATAAAATTAAGCCCTATGAGACAAAGTTTGGCATTATCGGTTATGGCAATATTGGCAAAAGATTCAAAAATATTTTGGATGAAATTAATTTTCCTTGTTGTATTTANGATCCNTATTTTCCCNAAGTATCCTCTAGNCTTGATGAANTTTTATCCTCGGAAGTAATTTCCTTAAACTGTTCTTATTCNAAAACTGGGAAATTTCCATCTCATAATCTTTTNGATANAAATTTTCTGAATGAAATNAAAGATGACCAATTTTTAATTAATTCTTCAAGGGGCGAAGTTTTAAGTGATGAGTACTACTTATCAAAAAAATCNGATAATTTTATTTTTGATGTNTGGCCTAANGAACCNAATCTTAACTTAACAAAGTTCAAAAAGCCTTATATNGCNACTCCNCATATTGCTGGAAAAACAATGAGNGCNGAAAATAAATTCAATGAAAAAGCTTTAAGTGAATTTAATNANTTCTTTGATGAAAATNTAGANNCAATCGAACCAAAGANATTTATAGANTTTACAATAGATAATTCCATAGAAGAGGAAATGGANNTCTTCGGAATTCCGCCTTCNATNTTTCTAAAAATTTATGATGTTAAAAGAGATGANTTCGCCTTTAAAAGTTTTTTNAAAANANAAGNAGATCCAAGAGNTTTTCANGAATTAAGAACTTCACTCAAAAGGCTAGGTTTCAATAATCATAAAATAGTTGGNGATNTANGCNCTNCAGCCAAAACAAAATTAGAGCTTTTTGGATTCAGACTTTAAGAAAGGCATGAATTGTCTAGTATAATGAATCCAATGATTAACCCAAATACTCTTCTTTCTGAAGAAGAAATNGCCATTTTGAGAGATTCTAAGGATTGGAGGAATTATTTAGCTATTNTTAGNATTTGGGNTCAAATTGCTCTTNGTTTTNTTATTTTNTCTTTTTCACCAAGTNTCNTAACCTTTCTANTTGCNGCTCTNATTATTGGAACCAGACAGTTTGCNCTGGTNGTAATGATGCACGATGGTGCTCATAATTTGATTTCAAANAATAAAAAGATTAACGACTNTATTTCTCAGTGGCTTTGCGCNTATCCNATGATGACNGAGACNNNGAANTATAGNAAATATCANTTAAAACACCACAAACANACNGAAACCNATTTAGATCCTGATAAAANTCTGACCGATCCTTTTCCCGTNTCAAAAAAAAGCTTTTCTCGAAAAGTATTAAGAGATTTAACTGGNNTAGCTGGTTTNANGCGTTATTTTGGATATTTGTATTCAGCATGGGGCGTAAATGAAAATANTTTTTTTGGACACCTNAANCATTTTGTTTCNTCGCTTTATGGTTTTTTAATTTGTCAGCTAGTAATTTTTACGACATTAGCTTTTTTTAATGTGCCNTGGCTNTATTTACTTTTGTGGTGGATACCAAAATTAACAATTTTNAGNNTGTTTTACAGNCTNAGAAGCATCTCAGAGCATGCTTGTACATCTGGACAAGATGACTTTACTCATACCAGAACAACNTTANCGTCAAATTTTGTAAGATATTTNATTGCNCCNNTGAATGTAAANTACCATCTNGAGCATCATCTATTTATGTTTTGTCCNTGGTATAACCTTCCTAAAGCTCANGAAATGTTGAAAGAGAAAGATTTCTANAAAGATTTAGAAATTGAAAACGGTTACTTCAACGTTTTTAAAAAAGTAATTATCTANAATGAATAAAGAAGATCTCAAAGGTAAGATTTCTAANGCNTCTTACATAGTCACTCAAGAGCATGGAACTGAAGCACCTTTTTCTGGCGAACTNTTGGATACAAAAGAGGAAGGTATTTTTACTTGTGTTTGTTGTGGCAACGAGCTTTTTTCCTCAGATACNAAATATGATTCNGGAACTGGATGGCCAAGNTTTTGGGATGTNCTTAATGAAAATTCTGTTGGTGANGAANTTGATAAAAGTCATGGGATGATTCGAACAGAAGTNCATTGNCAAAAGTGCNGTGCNCATTTAGGACATTTGTTTCNTGATGGGCCNATGCCNACAGGAAAAAGGTATTGTATGAATTCTGTTGCAATGCANTTTAAAAAATCTGATAANTAAAGTTGGATTCCTCACAAAGTCAAAAGACTAAAACTTCCCTNAAGACTNTANTTGTTTCATTTTGGACNTTTATTTCNAGAATATTNGGAGTTTTAAGAGATATAGCAACCACATATATTTTNGGAGCNGGAGTTGCTCACGATGTNTTTGTGGTNATGCTAAAAATACCCAACTTATTNAGAAGGCTGGTTGCTGAGGGTGCTTTTAGCCAAGCTTTCATTCCTGTTTTTACAGAATATAAGAATAATCAATCAAGGGAAGAGCTAAAGAAGCTAATAGATTTAACTTTTACTGCAATTTCGTCATTGGTTCTGTTTCTCTGTATTTTATTCATGATTTTTGCCCCAATCGTAGTTTTTATTTTTGCTCCAGGGTTTTATTTTGATCCGGCAAAAAAAATTCTTGCAATAGAAATCTTGAGAATTACTTTTCCATACTTATTTTTTGTATCTGTGGTTGCTTTTTTTGGAGCTATATTGAATTCTTTTAGCCACTTTTCCATTCCAGCTGCAACTCCAATCGCTTTTAATTTAAGCATAATTATTGGAGCGATATTTTTTACAGATTACTTCCAACTTCCGGTTTTGGCTATTGCCTGGGGAGTTTTTGCTTCAGGACTCATTCAATTTTTTATAAATATAATTCCTATCCTCAAACTCAAGCTGTTTCCAAAATTAAAATTAGATTTTAATCATCCTGGGTTAAAAAAAATTTCAATATTAATGCTTCCAGGAATTTTAAGTGGGGGAATAATTCAAATAAATATCCTTATCGATACAATTTTTGCATCTCTTCTAAAAACCGGAAGCCCAACTTGGCTGTATCTTTCAGATAGATTAATTCAATTACCTTTAGGAATTTTTGCTATTGCTGCAGCTACAGTCATTTTGCCAGGTTTATCAAATGCTGCTGCTTTAAAAAATGATTTAGAGTTCAACGAAAAATTTAATTGGGCTTTAAAATTCATATTCATTGTAGGTATCCCGTCAGCAATTGGGCTATATTTTTTAAGCTTGGAAATCATTAGCATTTTATTCTTGCGAGGTGAGTTTTCAACTTCAGATGCTCTTATGACTAGTTACAGTCTAAAAGCATTTTGTTTTGGGTTGATTGCATTTATGGCTATAAAAATTCTTAATGTAGGATTTTTTGCAAGACAAGATCCCAAAACTCCAATGTATGTCGCTCTAGCATCCTTGATCCTAAATGTAATTTTTAATTGGCTTTTTGCTTTTAAGCTTGGTTATGGTCATGTTGGTTTAGCAATTGGAAGTGTTATAGCTGCAATAGTTAGCTTTTTTATTCTAAGTTTTATTCTTATTAAACGATCAATAATAACCCTGGAAGGAGATTCATTGATTTTTCTTATAAAAATTATTATCAGTTCTTTAGGTTTATTTATAGGACTCGTTGGCTTTCAGACATTCTTTCCTAACTTTTCTGACTGGAGTTTATTAGTTCAAATTTTTAATTTACTCTCCATCATTTTCTTTGGAGCACTTATATATTTTGGTTTAATGTTTGTACTCGGCTTAAGGATGAGTTTTTTTAAAAATTAAATGTATTTGATAAGAGGATTAAAAAACTTATCGCTATTCAATGAGAGATTTAGCGAAGAACAACTTGTAGTTACTATTGGGAACTTTGATGGCCTCCATCAAGGCCATAAAAAAATTATTCAGGAAATGAAAAATATTTCTGAAAATTCTAGCGCTAAAACAATGGTGATATTTACTGAACCTCATGCAAAGGAATTCTTTTCTATGGACAAAGACATCATGGAGCAGCCAGCAAGAATCTCCCCTTGGCGCGACAAGTTTAAAAATTTGGAAAATGAAAATATAGATTTTGCCTTTTTCTTAAAATTTAATAAGTCTCTTCAAACAATGAGTCCAGAAATATTTATTGAGAAAGTTTTAGGATCATTAAATATTAGCAATTTAATGATAGGAGATGATTTCAGATTTGGAGAGGATAGAAAAGGAGACTTTTTGATGCTTAAAGACTGGAGTAAGAGTCAGGGTATTTCATTGTCAAAATTACCTACTTTTTCAATTGATAATCGTCGTGTAAGTAGTACTTGGATTAGAGAAACACTATCTTTAAGCGATTTTTCTACCGCAAAGAAATTATTGGGCAGACCTTACTCATTTGAGGGTAAAGTTGTTCATGGAAACAGATTGGGGAGATCAATAGGTTTTCCAACCGCAAATATATGGCTTCCGAAAAATAATTTGCCTATAAAAGGAGTGTTCTCTGTAAAGATTTCAATAGATATGTCAGAATTTAAGGGTATTGCCAATATTGGAATCAGACCTACGGTTGGAGGCACCTCTCCAGTACTAGAAGTAAATATTTTTGATTTTAAAAAAGAAATATATGGCAAGCGTATAAAAGTAGAATTCGTTAAAAAAATAAGAGATGAAAAAAAGTTCAACAGCCTTGATGATCTAAAAAAACAAATTGCAAAAGACGTAAATACTGCCAAAGAACAATTACTAGATGAAAAAAATTAAAGATACTTTAAATCTGCCTAAAACAGGATTTTCCATGAAAGCTAATTTGGCTCAGAAAGAGCCAGAGATGATTAAGTATTGGGAAGAAATTAAGCTTTATGACCTGCTGCAAAGTAAAAATAAAGATGGACCAAATTTTTTATTACACGACGGACCGCCTTATGCAAATGGTCCGATTCATCTTGGAACAACAAATAATAAGGTACTGAAAGATATCATTATTAAATTTAAACAACTACAAGGNTTCAACTCNCCATACNTTCCAGGCTGGGATTGTCATGGGCTTCCAATNGAATTGAATGTTGAAAAAAANATTGGAAAGGTAAATGTTGANGTTCCNNCTGATAAATTTAGAGAAGAGTGTCGAGAATANGCNAANCANCAAATTGCTATNCAAAGNAATGATTTTANAAGNCTTGGGATTCAAGCNGATTGGAAAAATCCTTACAAAACCATGTCTTTTGATTATGAGGCGAATACCATCAGGGCGCTTGGCAAAATAATTGAAGCCNATCATTTNGTAAGAGGAGAAAAACCNGTCTACTGGTGTTCAGAATGNAAGTCCGCACTTGCTGAAGCTGAAGTTGAATATTATGACAAAGAATCTAAAGCGATAGATTTTCTCTTTCCAATGCAAAAGGAAGTTCTTGAAAATTTACTTTCATTAGAAATTAATTCTCCAACTTTTGCTGCATCATGGACTACTACTCCTTGGACAATTCCAAGCAACCAAGCAATCTCTTTCAATCCTGAGTTTGAATATGAATTAATAGAATTTGAACATGAAAANAATCAAATAGCTGTATTAGTTGCTTCAACTTTAAAGGAAAGAACTTTAGAGAGAATAAATGTTGGTTCACACAATGTTTTAGGNAAGTTACCTGGAAGTGCATTAAACGAAATCGAAGCAAATCATCCCTTTTTAAAGAGACGATCTTTATTTATTTCTGGAACGCATGTAACCGATGAAATGGGAACAGGACTCGTTCATACAGCTCCTGCTCANGGNATGGATGATTATCATGCTTGCNTAGGTAAAGANTTAGATTTNCGGAGTCCGGTTGATGAAAAGGGTGAATTTATCAAAAGCCAAGAATTCGTTGGCGGACTAAATTTAGAGGAGGCAAATAATAAAATTATTGAATTATTGANTGAAAAATCTTTATTGCTTAGTAAAAGNACTTANAGACANAGNTTTCCAAATTGTTGGCGTCATAAAATTCCTGTTTTTTTTAGAGCAACACCTCAATGGTTTATTTCCATGGAAAAGAACTTCCTTTTNCAAANCTCTGAAGAAAAAATAAATGAGATNAATTGGCTCCCAGAGTGGGGAAAATCAAGAATTGAAGGAATGATGNAAGAAAGNCCAGATTGGTGTATNTCAAGACAACGCTCTTGGGGAGTNCCNCTTCCTCTNTTCACAAATAANGAAACTGGAGANCTTCATCCNAAAACTCTNNAAATTATNGAAAAAGTTGCNCAAGAGGTAGAAAAAANNGGTATCCAAGCTTGGTATGATATGGAACCAAGTTCNTTAATTNATGACNATGAATTATATGAAAAATCTTCTGATATNTTNGATGTCTGGTTTGACTCTGGCGTAACNCATCATTGTGTTTTAGAACAAAGAGAAAACTTATCTTATCCTGCTGATCTATATTTAGAAGGTTCAGATCAACACAGGGGNTGGTTTCAGTCTTCTTTATTNACTGGNATGGCTATTAATAANGAGGCTCCNTATAGATCAGTTCTCACACATGGATTTGTAGTTGATGGCGAAGGAAAAAAACAATCTAAATCTCTGGGTAACACTGTCTCACCTCAATCAGTCTGGAACAAGAAAGGAGCTGATATTCTNAGGGCATGGGTAGCTTCATCAGATTTTAGAAATGAAATTTATTTTTCAGANGAAATCCTNGATAGAACAGCGGATTCTTANAGAAGAATCAGAAATACGATTAGATTTTTGTTATCTAATTTATATGATTTTGATCATNAGCAAGAAGTCAGTTTAGATTCAAGAGTGGAAATAGANNNATGGATTCTTAAAGAGGCNGAAAAACTCCAAAANGAAATTATTGAAGATTATTCAAATTATGAGTTTCATTTGGTTTATCAAAAAGTTCTAAATTTTTGCACTAATGAATTGGGAAGTTTTTATCTAGATATTCTCAAAGACAGACTTTATACCTCAAAAAAATCTGGTATTGCTAGAATTTCAGCACAAGAGACAATAAAAAGCCTATTGGACAAATTATTGTTATGGATTGCACCAATTTTAAGTTTCACAGCAGAAGAGGCTTTCAGAGAGTTCTATAAAGACAAAAAGTCTATTTTTCTAGAAAGTTTTTCATCAGCCCCAGAAGATATATCCCTATCTTTAGATGAAGATTCTTGGAAAGTATTAAATGAAATAAAAATTGAAGCAAATAAACTTTTAGAGGAAAAAAGAAATGATGGAATTATTGGCTCTTCCTTAGATGCTGAAGTAAAAATCTTCTGTAATTCTGAGACCTTTTTAAGACTAAGTCCTTGTATTGATGAGTTGAAATTTCTTTTAATTGTTTCAGACGCTTCCTTGGAGGTAGCAGATGACGNTGATCAATCTTCTATTTCAATTGAAGTAAAACCCTCTGACAAAGAAAAATGTGATCGTTGCTGGCACCATACGGGAAATCTCAAAAAGATTTTAGATTCAAATCTATGCCCNAGGTGCATAGAAAACGTTGAGGGNGAGGGTGAAAAAAGGAAGTTTTTTTAAAACACAAAAATTATTNTTTNTGACTGCATTAATTNTTTCTTTGGTCTTTTTTGATCAATTCTCAAAATACTTAATTGANGCAAACTTTAATCTTTATGAGTCTACAAACATAATTCCNTTNTTANACTTCACTTTTATAAAAAATTTTGGTGGCGCNTTTAATTTATTTAACGATGCNTCTCTTAANTTNGGATTGATATTTATTTTGTTANTTTCNTTAATNTGTNTNTATCTTCTTTTNGCAATTTTTACCAATCTTGTATTCAAAGAAATTCTTTTCAAAGAGAGGNTNTNTTGGAGCCTNATTCTTGCTGGTGGATTGGGAAATCTTTTAGATAGAATCACAAGAGGCTATGTTGTAGATTTTATTGATATAACATTTAATCCTTATGTGTTTAATTTAGCTGACTGCTTTGTGACATTAGGTATAATTTTTTTATTATTTGATTCCTTTTTTGTGCATAAATCTAATGCAGAGTAAGACCATAAAGCTAGCTAATCCTAGAGGCTTTTGTGCCGGAGTAGATAGGGCAATAGATATCGTAAATATTGCTTTGGACAAATTTGGACCTCCCGTTTATGTCAGGCATGAAGTTGTTCACAATCGAAAAGTTGTGCAAGACCTTAAAATTCGTGGAGCTAGATTTGTTGATGATCTTGATGAGGTTCCAGAAGGATCTGTCACAATTTTCTCAGCTCATGGAGTATCTGAAAAAGTAGAATCTCAAGCAAAAAAATATAATTTAAACTTTTTTGACGCTACTTGCCCACTTGTTACTAAAGTTCATATGGAAGTCGTTAAATATGCTCAGCAAGGAAGAGACGTCATCATGATCGGACATAAAAATCATCCTGAAGTTGAGGGAACTCTTGGCAGGTTTCCAAATGAAAGTTCAGGAAAAATATATCTCGTTGAAGATGAAAAGGATGCTCAAAATATAAATATTTCTCAGCCCTCTAATCTAGCTTTAGTAACTCAGACAACTCTCTCGGTAGATGACACGAAGCAGATCATTGAAATACTCAAGAAAAGATTTCCTGAAATAAAATCACCGAATGCAGATGATATTTGTTATGCAACACAAAATAGACAAGATGCTGTAAAGCAGCTTGCTTTAGAAACAGACTTTATAATTGTTGTTGGTTCCGAAAATAGCTCAAATTCAAATCGATTGAAGGAATTAGCAGAGCTCATGGGAACGGAATCATGCTTGGTAGATCATGTTTCGCAACTTTCTGAGGACTCTTTGAAAAACATCAGTAAATTAGGCATTACATCAGGAGCTTCAGCTCCTGAAGAACTTGTCAAAGAAATAATTTCTTACTGCAAAGGTTTTGGGTTTTCTATAGTNGAAGAAATNCAAGGCCTTAAAGAAAATATATCCTTCAAACTNCCAAAAGAGCTTAGATGAANAGTGACATAGCAATTATTGGAGCTGGTATCGCCGGCATAACAACAGCATANGCACTTGCTAAAAAAGGTCACAAAGTTACTTTAATTGATTCCAGAAGATATCCTGCAATGGCAACTAGTTATGCTAATGGAGGTCAATTAAGTGCTAGTAATTCCGAAACTTGGAATACTACAAAAAACATACTTAACGGAATTAAGTGGATGTTCAAGAAAGACGCTCCGCTTCTTTTTAATCCTTCGCCCAGTATCCAAAAATACAAATGGATGATTGGATTTCTTCTAGCCACATTTAATGGCAAACATAAATCTAATACTCAACAAACTATTGAGTTAGCCAAAAGAGCGAGAGAAATATACTTTGATATAGCAGACTCTGAAGGCATTAAGTTTGATCTTTTAAAGAAAGGTATTCTTCATTTTTATAACGACGAAAAAGAATTTAGTTCCGCAGCAGACAAAGCTTCTTGGCTAGATCAGGAAGGTATGGAGTGGGAGGCTTTATCTTTAGATGAAATTCAAGATTTGGAACCTGCGTTCAAGTCTGCAAGCAACGAAAAGAAAATAGTCGGGGGAATTTATACAAAATCCGATGCAAGTGGTGATATTCATAAATTCTGCACTAATATGATTAAAACCCTGGAAGAAAAATATGGTGTTGAAACTTTTTTCAATACCGAAATAGAAACAATCTATAAAGACAAAGACAAAGTAATTCTTTCTGCGACAGATCAAGCCAATTCAAAAGGATATGTTTTCGATCAAGTTGCAGTTTGCGCTGGTGTTGAAACTCAAAAGTTCGCAGATATATTAGGTGATGGCATGAGGGTTTATCCTGTCAAAGGCTATAGTGTAACTATCTATCTCGACGATATGATTTCTCAACAAGCTGCTCCTCAAGTATCTTTATTGGATGATCCGGTAAAAATTGTTTCCAGCAGGCTTGGTAATAGACTAAGGGTTGCAGGAACTGCAGAATTGGCAGGAAAGAATAAAGATATTAGACAAGATAGAATCCGTCCTTTGCTTAATTGGGTAAGAGANTATTTTCCTTCTGTAAGCACGGAAAACTATACACCTTGGGCTGGTTTGAGGCCTATGACACCCGACATGATGCCTTTAATATTTGAAAGCAAAGTAAAAGGGATATTCTACAATACGGGACACGGTCACTTAGGCTGGACTTTAGGTGCAGCTACTGGCGAAATATTGGCTGAAAAGATGGGAAATGATCAATAGAGAAGGTTGGCTCTCAGAAGCTGAAAAACATATATCTCCTAACTTTGATAAAAGACCAATAAATTCTGAGATTAAACTCATTGTTATTCACAATATTAGCTTGCCNCCAGAAAACTTTGCGCCTGAAAATGTCAAAAAACTATTCAAGAACGAACTTGATTTCGAGTCTCATGAGTTTTTTCATGAGATAAGAGGCCTAAAAGTATCCAGCCACTTTGTAATTGATCGAACAGGAAAAATTTATCAATTTGTGTCGGTCTATGACAGGGCATGGCATGCTGGCGTATCTTCTTTTAAAAACCAAAAAAATTGCAATGACTTTTCATTAGGTATTGAACTCATTGGTAGTGACAATGCTCCCTTTGAAGATAATCAATATGACTCTTTAAATTGGCTTATTGAAATTCTATGTAATTTTTTTCCAGATATAAAAAAAGAAAATATAGTAGGCCATTCTGAAATTGCACCAGGTAGGAAAACTGACCCAGGACCCTTTTTTGATTGGTCAAAGATAAGCTAATATAACTGAATGCCTTCTTTTGATATTGAATCTAAGATTGATAACCATGAGTTATCAAATGCAATAGACCAAACTAATAGAGTTATCACTAATAGATATGACCTTAAAGATGCAAACGCCAATGTGGCTTTGCAAGAGAACGAAATTAAAGTTTTTGCTAATGAGTCCTTTCAATTGGATCAAATTATCCCAATTCTCAAAGAAAATTTAAGTAAACGTAAAATTGATTTGAAAAGTTTAAAAATCGGCGAGACTCATGAAGCCAACAATTCAGCCTCAGTAAATATTGAACTTGTTCAGGGTATTTCGAGTGAAATAGGAAAAGAAATTAATGCACTTATAAAATCAAAAAAAATGAAAGTACAGAGCTCTATACAGGGAGAATCCGTAAGAGTTTCTGGAAAGAAAAGAGATGATCTTCAAGCTGCAATCACATTAATAAAAGAACAAAATTTCAATATTCCTCTGCAATTTCAAAATTTTAGAGACTAAAAAATGACTTTTATAGATTCTTTTAGGAATTATTTAAGTCCTCAAATTTTAGTAATTCTATGCTTAGGCTTCATCTCAGGAGTCCCATATGGGGTCTTAATGGACCCTTTAAACTATTGGTTATCAGAA
>NZFZ01000030.1 GCA_002689405.1 Gammaproteobacteria bacterium
ATAATTTCTGCCTTGGTTGGAAAGTCAGGTGCTGGAATAATTTTTAAAAGCTCTTTTACAGACAGTTTAGGAGAGTCAATAAGAGCAATGGTTGCATCTACAACTTCATATAAATTATGCGGCGGGATATCTGTTGCCATNCCNACTGCAATACCAGAAGCNCCGTTGAGTAAAACATTTGGAATTCTTGANGATAAAAATCTTGGCTCGATCAAAGTNCCATCAAAATTNGGACCCCAATCTACAGTNCCTTGAGATAATTCCGAGAGCAATACTTGTGCNTAGGCTGAAAGCCTACACTCTGTATACCTTACNGCNGCNAAACTCTTTGGATCATCAAGAGAACCCCAATTNCCTTGTCCNTCNATCAAGGGATANCTGGTAGANAAATTCTGTGCCATTAAGACCATTGCCTCATAGGCGGCATTGTCNCCNTGAGGATGAAATTTACCTATCACCTCNCCGACGGTTCTTGCNCTTTTCTTAAACTTGGANGTAGATTTCAATCCAATTTCNGACATCGCATAAATTATTCTTCNTTGNACTGGNTTTAAACCATCTCCNATAAAAGGNAGNGCCCTATCTAAGATTACATACATGGAGTAATCGAGATAGGCTTTCTCTGCAAAGCCGCCAATACTNAGNCTTTTCTCTTTACTCATTGATNCTTGCCAAATCTCCTTTACTTTCTAACCAACTTTTTCTATCNGGAGNTCTTTTTTTNGAGAGCANCATGTTGAACATAGTCGTTGCACTATTTCCTTTTTCTANTTTAAGTTGCAGTAATTTTCTTACNTCTNGNGACATNGTAGTTTCTTTCAACTGAGAAGGATTCATTTCACCCAAACCTTTAAATCTTTGTATTTCNACTTTGGTTCTTTTATTTTGCGNTGTNAGNTTTTTTACNAAGTCNTCTTTTTCTTTTTCATCCANGGCNTAATAAATATCCTTNCCTTGATCGATTCTNAANAAAGGAGGNTGNGCTACNTANAACCTNCCTTCNTCTACCANAGGCCTNAAATGTTTGAGAAANAANGCACAAATCAACGTTGCAATGTGTANNCCATCAGAATCTGCNTCTGCCAAGATACATATCTTGCCGTATCTCANACCNTCCAANACTCTNCATCCTGGTTGCAANCCAATTGCCATNCCAATATCTTTTACCTCTTGCGATTGNTTTACCGCATCGGTATCAACTTCCCAAGTATTTAAAATTTTGCCTTTNANAGCCATAACAGCTTGAAAGTTTCTATCCCTAGCNTGTTTCGCTGANCCGCCGGCAGAATCTCCTTCTACTANAAACAACTCGGTTTCTTCNTAATTAGATGAAACACAATCAGAAAGTTTTCCTGGAAGAGTTACTCCTTTGGTAACTTTTTTTCTNTCTACAGATTTACTTTCCTTNACTCTTTTTTGTGCGTTATCNATTGCAATNTTAGCAATTCTCTCAGCAAGCTCTGTTTCCTTGTTGAGCCAAATGGCAAAAGCATCTCTTGTAATATTNGCTGCAATAGTTTGAAAGTCTTTCGAAGACAGTTTCTCTTTGGTCTGCCCAGAAAATTGTGGNTCTTTTAGTTTTGCGGAAAGAACATAAGANGCATTTTTCCAGACATCTTCCGCAGTAACTTTTACNCCTTTNGGAATTAAATTTCGATATTCACAAAANTCTTTTAAGGCATCGGTNATTCCAGTTCGCATACCAGCAACATGTGTACCNCCTTGGATAGTAGGAATTAGGTTCACATAACTTTCAGTAATGCTTTCCTGNTCTCGTAATTCCCAAGNNACNGCCCAAGCNANTGAGTTTTCCTCATCCTCGAACTCTCCTNCGATCGGTTCNTCNGGTANATATTCNCCTTCGCCTAGCGAAGNACTTAAATATTTTCCAAGCCCATCAACGAAACACCACTCTTCTTTTGTCTTATTAACTTCATCNTTAAATTTNATTTTNANACCTGGGCACAGAACNGCTTTNGCTTTCANGGAATTGGAAAGNTATTTNCCNGAAATTTTTTCGGTATCAAAAAATGATGGATCNGCTTTGAATAAAATTTTTGTTCCTGAATTTCTTTGTCCAACNCTATCTATAACCTTNAGATCTTTTTTCTTTACGCTATCTTTNAATTTAATTTCATACTTTTTTCCGTCTCGTTTGATTTCCGCATCNAGATAAGTCGAAAGAGCATTTACAACTGAAACACCAACACCATGAAGACCCCCAGAAAAAACATAATCTTTATTTGAAAACTTAGCGCCTGCATGCAGTCTTGAAAAAATCAATTCCACACCTGGTACTTTTTCTTCTGGGTGAATATCAACTGGCATACCTCTACCATCATCTTCAACAGATACAGAAAAATCTTTATTTAGGACAACTGAAATTTCTTTTGCATAACCTGCCAAAGCCTCATCCACACTGTTATCAATCACTTCCATCACCAAGTGATTGGGACTGGTAGTATCGGTATACATTCAAGGCCTTTTTCTAACGGGCTCAAGACCCGAAAGCACCTCAATGGATTCAGATGTGTAGTCTCTATTAGCCAAACTTATAAGTGTTCTAGAATATTTTCTGCACTGCTTACTTCAAATGCACCGCCTTTTTCTGCAAGTAAGCAATTTATCTTTCCGTCTTCGACAATAGCAGCATATCTCGATGAAACCTTCCCAAGACCAAAGCCGCTGCCGTCCATAGTGAGTCCCATGCTCTCTGTGAATTCGCAGTTTCCGTCTGACAGCATGGTAATTTTATCTGCGTTTAAATTTTTTCCCCAAGCGTCTATAACCCAAGGATTTGTTACCGAAATACAGATTATTTCATCAACTCCTTTAGCAAGAATTTCATCTGCTTTTTCGATAAACCCAGGGACGTGATTTACCGAACAAGTAGGAGTAAATGCTCCAGGAACTCCAATAAGCACAATCTTTTTGTCTTTAGAGTATTCGTTTAATTGAATAGAATCGATGCCCTCGGATCCTAATTTTCTCAGAGTAGCATCTGAAATTTGATCGCCTTGTTGTTTCATCTTTAGATTTTACTATAAATTTTACTTCCAGATTCACGGAATTCTTTAGCTTTTGCCTTCATAGCAACTTCTTGTTCTTTTACTTGTTTGGCAGCATAGTCTCTAACATCCTGAGATATTTTCATAGAACAAAATTTCGGACCGCACATTGAACAGAAATGAGCTACTTTTGCGGAATCTTTTGGCAAGGTTTCGTCATGAAACTCTCGCGCTCTTTCAGGATCCAAACCAAGATTAAATTGATCTTCCCACCTGAATTCAAATCTTGCTTGAGAAAGAGCATTGTCTCTGATTTGTGCTGAAGGATGTCCTTTTGCTAGATCAGCAGCGTGCGCCGCGATTCGATAAGCCATCAAACCCTCTTTAACGTCCTCTTTGTTGGGTAAACCTAAATGTTCTTTAGGAGTTACATAGCAGAGCATAGCGCAACCATACCAACCTATCATCGCAGCTCCTATTGCTGAAGTAATGTGATCATATCCAGGAGCGATATCAGTTGTAAGTGGGCCTAAAGTGTAAAAAGGTGCCTCGGCGCATTGTTCCAATTGCTTATCCATGTTTTCCTTAATCAATTGCATTGGTACATGTCCTGGNCCTTCAATCATAGTTTGCACATCATTTTCCCAGGCAACTGATGTTAATTCNCCAAGAGTTTTTAATTCTCCNAATTGNGCCTCATCGTTGGCATCTGCNACTGAACCCGGTCTTAATCCATCNCCTANNGAAAANGTCACATCGTACTTTTTCATAATTTTGCAAATGTCCTCAAANCGGGTGTANANGAAATTTTCTTCATGATGCGCAAGACACCACTTNGCCATGATAGATCCACCTCNAGAAACAATNCCTGTAACTCTTTCNGCAGTCATCGGGACATACCTTANAAGCACTCCTGCATGAATAGTGAAATAATCCACNCCTTGNTCCGCNTGTTCAATTAANGTCTCTTCAAAAACTTNCCAAGATANATTTTCCGCAATGCCNTCNACNTTTTCCANTGCTTGATAAATTGGAACGGTTCCAATNGGAACNGGAGAATTTCNAATAATCCACTCGCGTGTCTCATGAATATTTTTCCCTGTTGAAAGATCCATTACCGTATCTGCNCCCCAACGAGTAGACCANGTGAGTTTTTCTACTTCATCATGAATCGATGAAGACAAAGCTGAATTACCTATATTGGCATTCACTTTNGTTTTGAAGTTTCTACCGATAATCATCGGNTCGATTTCAGGGTGNTTTANNTTTGCTGGTATAACCGCNCTNCCGCTAGCAATNTCNTCTCTGACAAACTCNGGTGTATAAAACTCTGGAATATTTGCACCAAANTTTTCTCCANNATGAAANCGTCCTTCTTTNAGTTTNGAGTTTTTNTCTATATTTTGNTTTTCTCTTATNGCAATGTANTCCATCTCTTCNGTGATGANGCCTTTTCGAGCAAGAGACATTTGNGTTGAATTTTCTTCTCTATTGGATAACCAACTCAATCTATTTTTTGGAATTCCAAATTCAATATCTATTTCAACTTCAGGATCGGTATAAGGACCGGAAGTATCGTAAACATAAAGCGGTTTATTTTTCTGCTTTCCCTCTGCCGTTAAGGAATCCGTTTGCAGAATTTTTCGCATTGGCACTTTGATTTCAGGTTTGGTTCCATCGAGGTAAATCTTCTTAGAGCCGGCAAAAGTTTTTGATGCAGTTTCGAGGATTTCTTTAGATTCAGGGGCGTTGTTGAGGTCTTGGGTTATTATTTTTTTCACTTATTTGTTTATTTTAATGGTAAAAAAGGTTACAAAAAATTATCATGTCATTCCAAAACATAATTTAACTCAAGAGGAGCTTCTTTTGGAAAAATTTGCATCATTTCTAATAACTTTATCCCTTTTGTATTTAAGCTCCTATGGTCATTCAGCGACTTTGGCAGACGTTTATGAGCTTGCGCTTACAAACGATCCGCAGCTTAAAATTGATGAGGCAACATTTAATGCCAATAAAGAGATAAAAAATAAAGCCATGGCAGGCTTGCTGCCTAAGTTTTCTCTTAGAGCAGGAACTACTTGGAACGAAAATAAAAATACTGAATCAAATACCGCTTTATTTACCGATACTCAAGGCAGTAACTCTAATTATTATTCAGCTAATTTGATTCAGCCAATCTTCAGAGTTGATACATGGTTTCAATTTTCTCAGGGGAAAGCGTTGGGTGAAGCTGCAGAGGCAAAATTTGCACTTTCACAACAAGAAACCATTATCAGAATCTCCAATGTTTATTTCAATCTTTTAAAAGCTAAAAAAAATCTTGAAGTCGCGAGATTGGAAGAACAATCTATTAAAAAACAACGAGATCGAACCAAACGACTTTATGAAGAAGGCGTCTCTTCTAAATCTGAATACCAAGAGGCTCAGGCCTTTTATGACTTAGCTAGGGTTTCAAAAATTGTTTCTGAAGGACAACTCGAATTTGCCAGAGAAGCAATGATTTCAATCATTGGAGATGCGCCTGATATTAAAGACTTAAATGATGATTTTCCCATAACTAAGCCTGATCCTATCGAACAAGATCAGTGGGCTGCATTGGCATTGGCAAATAATTTTACCCTCAAAGCTTCTAAGCTAAACACAACGGCAGCTAAAAAAAATTCTCAGGCAAAGCTTGCCTCTCATTTTCCAGATATAGATTTGGTTGCGAGCATTACTCAAAACAACTCAAGAGGTATTGTTGGCTTTAATCCCGCAACTAATCCTCCAGTAACTTATGGTCCAAATGGAGTTGAGCAAACTAGATACAGTTTGGAATTCAATTGGCCAATTGTTACAGGCGGCTTGTTACATGCAGAAAGAAGAGAAGCTAAAGCCTTAGCAGAGCAAGCAGATCAACAAGAGCTTCTTACTGAAAGATTTGTAATTAGGGATGTAAAAACAAAATTTACTTCTGTATTAACCAATTTAGCAAATGTGACTGCTAGGAAAGCTTCTTTAAAATCCTCAAACTTTGCGCTCAAAGCAACCATGGTCGGATATGAAGAAAACACCCGAAATATTATTGATTTGTTAAATGCAGAAAAAAACTATTTTTCTGCACAAAGAGATCTCATTGCTGCTAAGTACGATTACATTATTAGTACTTTAGAATTGAAATTAGCTTCAGGAATTCTATCGCCAGCAGATATTTATGAGATCAGTCGTTATCTAGACAGTTAATGCCAGAACTGCCTGAGGTTGAAACAACCCTGAGGGGAATAGAAAAAAAAATTCTCAATAAAAAAATTATCTCTTTTGTGTCACGCGAGAAAAAACTGCGTTGGCTAATTCCCACCAACATAAATAAATTAGTTAAAGGCAAAAAAATTAATAACGCCTTTAGGCGAGGCAAATACATAATATTTCAAATCGATGAATTTGCCTTGATCATTCATTTAGGTATGTCTGGCAAGTTAAGAGTTTTCAACAAAAAAGTATCTCCAAAGAAACATGAACATTGGGATCTTAATTTTTCCGATAGCTGGACATTGAGATATACCGATATTAGAAAGTTTGGTGTTTTGGATTTAACGAAACAAAATCCTCTAGAACATAGGTTATTGAAAGACCTTGGTCCAGAACCATTAGGGAATAGTTTCAATGGATTGTATTTATTTGAAAAATCTAGAAAAAAATCTGTTGCAGTCAAACAATTCATTATGAATGCAAAAATTGTGGTTGGTGTTGGAAACATTTATGCCAATGAAGCCTTATATAAGGCAGGTATTAGACCTACTAAGCAGGCAGGCAAAGTAACTAAAAATCAATATGAAGTATTATCTTCTAAAATTGTTGAAGTATTGAATGAAGCAATTACTGAAGGCGGAACAACCCTGAAGGATTATAGTAATGCGGAAGAGGCTCCAGGGTATTTCAAGAAAAAATTAGAAGTTTATGGTAGAGGAAAGCAAGAGTGCTTTAATTGTGAAAAAGAATTGAAAGAAATTAGACTAGGAAATAGATCAACTGTTTACTGTACTAACTGTCAAAGTTAGCCAAACTTCTTTTTCATTTCTTCCAAAGAAATGGGGTCCACAAAAGAAGATACGTCGCCGCCCATTTTACAAATCTCCTTCACCAAACTTGAACTGACAAAGCTGTATTCGGTTACTGGTGTCAGAAATACACTTTCGAGTTCTGGCATCATAGCTCGATTCATATTTGCCAATTGGAACTCATATTCAAAATCAGCTACAACTCGAAGACCTCTAATTAGAATAGTGGCATCGTTGTCTTTGGCCAAATCTACGAGTAAACCAGAGAAACCAATAATCTCTAACTGATCGTTTCCTTTAAAGATCTTTTTTGAAATATCAATTCTTTCTTCGAGAGTAAATAAGGGACTTTTAGCTTCACTTGCTGCTATAGCAAGCACAACTTTATCGAATAGCTTGCAAGCTCTTTCTACTAAATCTATGTGTCCTTTGGTGATTGGGTCGAAAGTTCCCGGATAAATGGCTTTTTGAGACATAAGAACATTATTATATTCTATTTAAAAGCCAAGAAGAACTTTCGACCTAAGAGATAACGATCTTCTCTTAAAAAAGATCGTTATTCATGACTTTGTTCCATGCTTTCACAAAGTCTTTTTTAAACTTCTCTTCAGAGTCACTTTGAGCATATACCTCAACGTAAGCTCTAAGTTGAGAATTAGAACCAAACACTAAATCTGCTCTTGAAGCAGTTCTAGCTTTCTCGCCTGTCACTCTGTCGAATGCTTCGTAAGAGTTTCCGGTACCATTTGGTTTCCATTGAACTCTCATATCTAGCAAAGTTTTGAAGTACTCATTAGTTAACTGATCAGAATTTTCCGATACCAAGCCATAATCACTAGCAGTGATACCTAAAGATCTCATTCCGCCTAAGAGAACTGTCATCTCTGGTGCTGTTATGCCAAGCAACTGAGCTTTATCAAGCATCATTTCCTCTGCAGTAACACTCAAACCAGATCGGTGGTAGTTTCTAAAAGCATCGGATAAAGGCTCAAGATATTCAAAAGACTCTGGGTCGGTTTGATCATCTGATGCATCTCCTCTACCTGGGGTAAATGGAACTTCCATGCCAGAAGCTTTTTCAATAGCTAAGTTTCCTGCAAGGACAATAATATCTGCAACAGAAACNCCAGTATCATCTGAGACACCTTGATAAGCTGCAAGTACTTTTGCCAGCTGCTCGGGTTTATTAACTTCCCAGTCTTTTTGCGGAGCCAAACGAATTCTTGCTCCATTTGCACCACCTCTCATGTCCGAGCCACGGTAGGTATAGGCACTAGCCCAAGCGGTTTCTGCCATTTCTTGAATGGTTAATCCTAATCCGGCAATTTTTTCTTTCACTGCAGCAACGTCATAGTCAGTGTTACCAGCAGGGATTGGGTCTTGCCAAATCAAATCTTCTTCAGGGACTTCTGGGCCTATGTAGTTTGACTTAGGACCCATGTCACGATGAAGGAGTTTGAACCAAGCTTCAGCAAAAGCATCGGCAAACTCATCTGGATTTTCATGAAATCTTTTTGAAATTTCTTTGTAACTGGGATCTTCCTTAAGAGCAATATCAGTAGTTGCCATTATAGTAGGTACTTTTTTTGAAGGATCATGAGCATCAGGAGCCATGTCTTCTTCTTTTTGATCTATGGCATACCATTGATGTGCACCGGCAGGACTTTTACCTAGTTCCCACTCGTAACCGAAGAGCAAGTCAAAGTAGCCGTTATCCCATTTGATAGGATTGGTTGTCCAAGCACCCTCTAAGCCACTAGTAATAGAGTCTGCTCCCAAACCAGAGCCATGTTTATTGGTCCAACCTAAACCCATTTGTTCAATTGGAGCACCTTCTGGTTCAGCTTGAACTAAGTCCGCATCCCCAGCACCGTGACATTTTCCAAAAGTGTGACCACCTGCGATCAAAGCCACGGTTTCGTAATCGTTCATTGCCATACGACCAAAAGTTTCTCTAATGTCATGTGCACTGGCTAAAGGATCTGGGTTGGCATCGGGACCTTGAGGATTTACATAAATCAAACCCATTTGAACTGCAGCTAAAGGATTATCGAGTTCACGCTCACCTTTGTAACGCTGATTTTCCAACCACTCATCTTCGACTCCCCAAAGGATATCTTCTTCAGGACCCCAGATGTCGTCTCGACCACCACTGAAACCATAAGTTTTTCCACCCATGGACTCGATTGCCACATTTCCTGCAAGGATCAAAAGATCTGCCCAACTTATTTTGTTGCCATACTTTTCTTTTATTGGCCAAAGTAATCTTCTTGCTTTATCTAGATTACCGTTATCGGGCCAGCTGTTGAGTGGAGCAAATCTCATAGCTCCTGTACCTCCACCACCTCGGCCATCTGTACTTCTGTAGGTACCNGCAGCATGCCAAGTCAAACGAACAAAAAATGGACCGTAATGNCCATAGTCTGCAGGCCACCAATCTTGAGAGTCGGTCATCAAGTCGTTTAAGTCTTTTTTCAAAGCCGCATAGTCTAGTTTTTGAAATTCTTCACGGTAGTTGAAGTCTTCTCCAAGCGGATTGGATTTTCTGTCGTGTTGATGAAGAATGTTTAAATTCAACGCATCAGGCCACCAATCTTTATTTGATTGACCGGTTGAGCTGTTGCTTGTCATTGCCCCATGCATTACTGGGCATTTTCCTTCTGTGTTTTCAGCCATTTATTTCACCTCATATAAAAATAAATTCTTCCTATATTAAACTATCTTTTTATGTATTGTTAAATATGTATATTTCTTATTTAATGTTCTAAAAAATCGAACATAAATGGTTAGTATNAANCAAATAAATTATGCCTTNGCGGTTGAAAAAGAGATGCATTTTAAAAATGCTGCAGATAAGTGTTTTGTCTCCGCCTCCACATTGAGCAATGCTATATCAGAAATGGAAAAACAACTTGGTTTTGAAATTTTTGAAAGAAACAATAAAAAAGTAATTGTTACTAAATTGGGTGAAGAAATTTTAAAGAAATACAAAAGCATTAAGTTACAACTGGAAGACATTCAAAAAATTTCTGAAAATAATTCACAACCGCTTTCACACCCTATATCTCTTGGAGTGATCCCAACCATAAGTCCCTTCTTGATGCCGTACGCCATCAAGTCTTTGAGTACTAAATTTCCTAAATTGAATTTAAATATTTCTGAAGGTCAGTCAAACGATCTCATTGATAAAGTCAAAAACGGCGATTTGGACATGGCCATTCTTGCGCTGCCCTTCAAGCTTCAAGGTCTAATACCGATAAAATTTTGGGCAGAAGACTTTTTTTGGATTACTAAAAAAAATGATGCTCGCTCTAAGGACAATGAAATAAAAGCCAATGAACTTGATCGATCTGAATTACTGTTACTAGAAGAAGGACATTGCCTCAAAGATCACATACTGTCTGCGTGCAAAATGACTAAGCAAGCAAGCAATATTTCTTTCAAAGCCTCTTCTTTAAATACATTAATACAATTTGTAAAAAACGGCATGGGTACTACTTTGGTGCCGAGGATGGCTATTAGTCAGTTGATGGCAGGTAATCCAGACCTTAAAAATTTACATCTTGACGAGTCTGGCCCTCACAGAGAAATAGCAATAGTCATAAGACCTAATTATGGGGGCATCCAAGATGTCGAATTGCTCGGCGCGGAGCTAAAGAAAATTCTTGAAGAAAATTCTAGTTAGGTTCTTCGGAAGTAGATTCTAAAACCTTAATTCTCATCTTTAAAATTTGTCTTTTGTTTGCGGCTAAAACAGTGAAGTGAAAATTCTGTATTTCGATTGAGTCATTTACTAGAGGGATTTTTCCAAAAGCACTTAAGACAATTCCACCAATGGTATCAAAGTCTGTTGCCTCAAAACTTGAAGAGAAGCGATCGTTGAAAGTTTCAATCTCGGTTAAGGCCGAAACATTAAACTCATTTTCGGTTAACTGAATAATATCTTCAGATTCGCTGATATCAGTTTCGTCAACAATTTCTCCAACAATTTCTTCTAGAACATCTTCAATAGTAACGATCCCACTGATTTCACCAAACTCATCAACAACTGCAGCCATGTGACTTCTGTTCGTTTTGAATTCCTCCAAGAGTATGTTTATTTTTTTACTTTCAGGAATGAAATTTATTGGTCTTAAAATCTGAGACAAATCGAAATTTATATTTTCGTCTTGTCCCAATAGACCAGGACCAAATTTCAATAAATCTTTTGCCAGCAGGATACCTTTTATTTTTTCTTGAGCCTCATCAAAAACTGGAAACCTTGAATGAGCTGATTCAAGAATTCGAGGTAAAAATTCAGCTAAACCTTCGGTTTCTTTGATGGATATAACTTGAGTTTTTGGCACCATCACTTCTTTTACTGGAGTAGAAGAAAAATCAATGGTTTCTTCCATCATATCCAAAACACCTTTATCAATCAGGTTGTTTTCCTCTGCGTCCCTTAAAACGGAGGTTAACTCTTCTTGATTTGATGGTTTGAAGGAAATTCTGATATGGAAATCCCTAAAAAAGCTTTTAAAGCGTTGTATTAAGCCCAACTTTTCCGGCTGNGCACTTATACTTGGAGGTTCTTCTTTCATTATTTAATAAGGTCTCTCNCCAAGACAGCTNGTGATAATATCATCTTCTACTTNTTCCATCTCTTTTTGTTCGCCTTTTTTNTNATGATCAAAGCCGAAAAGATGAAGCACNCCATGGACAATCATATGTTTCAACCTAGTCTCAACAGCTTTTTTATANATTTTTGCTTCTTTTTCNATTTGACTNATACATANNGCAATCTCNCCAATTAANCTTTCTTNGNTTTCAGGAGTTTCTTGATTGTTGGTAAAAGCCAANANATTNGTCACNCCNACTTTGTTNTAAAACTTNTCGTTCAACATTTTAATTTCTTCTTCTGATGTATATTTGATNTTGATTTGACCATTTTCAAGTTCTTCAAANCCAATCTTTTTTAAGACTNCATCAATGAGNTTTTTTATTTCCTTTTTCTNNAAAGGCTCAGGAATTTTTTTNTAGTGNTCGTTNATTANCTCAATCTTCATTATTTTTTGAATTNTTTTCGTAAGCTTCNATGATGCTTTGNACCAGNTTGTGTCTGACTACATCTTTNGATNCAAAATGGAAAAAAGANATTCCTTTTTGACCTTCTAAAATCTTTACGGCNTCTGCCAGNCCGGACATTTTTTTAGANGGTAGATCTATTTGAGTAACATCTCCAGTNACAACCGCTTTGGAATTGAAACCCAATCTTGTTAAAAACATTTTCATTTGCATGGAAGTACAGTTTTGAGCTTCATCTAAAATCAAAAAAGCATCGTTTAAGGTTCTTCCTCTCATATAAGCCAANGGTGCCAATTCAATATTNCCTCTTTCTATGAATTTGTTAACAGTTTCAAANCCTAACATTTCATTCAAAGCNTCATANAGNGGCTGCANGTATGGATCTACTTTTTGNGCNAAATCACCTGGNAAGAACCCTAGTCTCTCACCNGCCTCNACCAAAGGCCTAGTCAAAATAATTTTATTAATTTTCCTCTGAATNAATAAANTNACAGCAACCGCAACAGCCAAATATGTTTTTCCAGTACCGGCTGGTCCGATGCCAAAAGAAATATCATGAGAAGAAATAGAGTTGATAAAATCTTCTTGAGATTGNTTTCTNGGAATGACCTCTAATTTTGGTGTTGTNAAAGAAAAAGCGCTTTTTGACTCCAATTTAAAGTTTCTTGATTCGTTTGGCTGATTCAAAGCTTTGGAAATAAAGAAATGGATTTCTTTTGGAGAAATNTCTTTTGACTGNTCNGCNAAACTAAANAGCTCTTCAATNACGAGTCGACCTTTTNTAATGTTTTGATCTTCNCCGGAAANAGAAAATAAGCTGCCTCTATTTTTGATTTTAATTGAAAGAGAATCCTCTATCTTTGATAAGTTAGAGTTAACTGGACCNCAAATTATTGATAGTTTTTTTGAATCGTCCGATTCAAGTTTGAATTTNAATTNAGACATAAATTAATTTATTGTNCCTCCAGTAAAATTACCTCTNAGNGANTTTGGTTTTGCCTCAACAATTTCTAANTCAACAAAACTTCCAATCATNTTTTTAGCTGAGGAGAANTTAACNACACGATTATTTTCNGTTCTGGCTTGGAATTCNCCNGGATTCCTCTTTGAAATNTCTGTGACTAAACACTTTTCCGTGGTNCCNACCATTTTNCGACTGATCTGACTGGAATAGTTNTTTANCTTATTTTGNAGGATACTCAATCTTNCTTTTTTTTCATCTAGANTGACATCGTCTTCCATTTNAGCTGCTGGNGTATTNGGTCTNGGGCTNTATATGAANCTAAANGATTCATCGAACTTAACNCTATCGATGACATCCANAGTNTCTNGAAAGTCNTCTTNNGTCTCNCCNGGAAAACCAACTATAAAATCTGAAGAAAAACTAATNTCGGGACGATTTGTTCTTATACGATTCACTAAATCNAAATANCTCTCTCGNGTNTACCTTCTTCTCATNAACTTCAANATTCTGTCTGATCCACTTTGAANNGGTAAATGTACATGGCTGACCANCTCAGGNACATCAAGGTANAGTTCNACAAGATCATCTTTAAATTCAAACGGATGACTGGTAGTAAATCTNAGNCGATCNATANTATNNATCNTNGCAGCATCTCTAATCAATTCCGCTAAAGANGANTTTTCTCCNTCTTTTTCGCCTTTGAAATTATTTACATTTTGTCCTAAAAAATTTATNTCTCTTACTCCTTGATCNGCCAANGATTNNACTTCTTGNAAAATATCATCAAACGGNCTGCTAACCTCATGNCCTCTNGTATGCGGGACCACACANAAAGAACANTATTTATTGCATCCTTCCATGACAGAAACAAANGCNGAAGGTCCNTCNGCTNTNGGNTCAGGAAANTNATCAAANTTTTCAATTTTNGGAAAGGAAATATCAAGNTTTCTTTTTCCATCTTGTGAAGATTCTTCATANAANTCTGGNAGTTTATGCAGAGTTTGCGGACCAAAGACAATNTCTACTGCTGGAGCTCTTTTAGAAATAGCTTCTCCTTCTTGGCTTGCAACACANCCNCCAACGGCAATCTTTAAATTNGGATTATTTTCTTTCAAAGCTTTCCAGCGNCCAACTTGNTGNAACACNCTTTCTTGTGCTTTTTCTCTNATTGANCAAGTNTTTAGGACTAATAAATCTGCTTCTGCCTCATTTTCTGTNGTTTGAAAATTACTTTTCTCGCCNAGTANCTCAAGCATTTTGGCTGAATCGTATTCATTCATCTGACAGCCATGGGTTTGNATAAAGACTTTCTTCATATCTTNNAANGGANGGCAATTATAANGAAAACGGGGAAAGATACAGTAAAGAAAAGGTTANTTTTTTGCAAAAAATTCATCTCGGTAAAACCGCAATTCATTTATAGATTCAAAAACATCTGCTCTNGCNCGATGAGCTACTTGCTTTGNTTGTNCCATANTGACTTCNGGACGCCATCTTTTTGCNACTTCTTTGAAAGAGCTNACNTCTATNTTTCTGTAGTGAAANTACTCTTCTAGTTGAGGCATNTACAANGTTAAAAACTTNCTATCGTGNTGAATTGTGTTTCCACAAAGCGGTGACTTATTTTTTCCCACATGTTCTTTTATAAAATTCANCGTCCTCATNTCTGCGTCCTCTTGAGAAATCTCACTCTTTTTAACTTCNTCTAATAATCCTGATCTAGAATGATGNTCTTGATTCCAATCATCCATATTNTCTAAATATTCTGNTGGTTGNGATATTACGATATTTGGNCCTTCNATTACTTCTGTTAAATCTTCATTAGTAATGGCGGTGAAAATCTCTATAATTCTTTCNGATTGCGGNTCNAGNCCAGTCATTTCTAANTCTAGCCAAATTAATTTGTTTTCCATATGAATAAACTACAATACTAACAGATTNCAAAGAAATGAGTAAAAACGAAAACAACGAAACCANCTTTGGTTATAAGAATGTAGATAAAACAGAAAAACCAGAAATGGTTAAGGGTGTTTTTGATTCTGTTGCNGAAAATTANGATCTTATGAACGACCTAATGTCTTTGGGNATTCATCGCTTATGGAAGCGAGGCACAATCGANCTNTCNAATTTAAAACAAGGNGATTCTGTTTTAGATGTCGCNGGAGGAACGGGAGACCTNTCTATTTTAATGTCNGATTTGGTNGGAGAGTCAGGTGAAATCATCCTCAGTGATATNAATGANAAAATGTTAAAACTAGGCAAAGCAAGAAGTCTTGATAAAAATAAATTGAATATAAAAACTGCTGTTGCTGATGCTGAAAACCTCCCTTTNCCCGATNNCAGATTCAATTGCATAACCATAGGNTTNGGAATTAGAAACGTAACGAATAAGCTNGAAGCCTTAAAAAANTTTTANAGATGTTTAAAACCNGGAGGNAGACTTTTAGTNTTGGAATTTTCAAAGCCNGAANCNCCTTTGATATCTGACTTATANGATTTCTATTCATTTAAGATTTTGCCTAAACTTGGAAANTTTTTTGCTCAAGATGAGGAAAGTTATCAATATCTTGCAGANTCAATAAGGATGCANCCATCNCAAGAAGAATTTAAANAAATGCTTGAGTCNGTNAATTTTAAAAATGTTTCCTANGANATCATGACNGCAGGCATNGTAACTCTTCATATTGCGGAAAAGTAAAATGGCTATTTTCAGTCTGATTCGNATCTCTTATATTTTTTGTAAATACAGNTTGGATGAACTATTTGANCCTTTGGCAAATAAAGNTCTTTTNTCTCTTTTATTTTTTTTCCCAAAAATCTTNTTNAGNAANCNAAAAGAAATAGAGCATCGTTTAAGCGATGCCNTAGAGGAGATGGGTCCGCTCTTTATAAAATTTGGTCANCTTTTATCAACCAGACCGGATCTTGTTGGAGANAANCAAGCAAGCGTCTTAAAAANATTTCAAAACAACTTAAAACCTTTTTCNACNAAAGAGGCTATCNNAATAGTNGAGCAAGATTTGGAAAGNCCTATAGATCAAATTTTNGAGTCATTTAGCGAAGAACCGCTNGCTGCAGCTTCTATTGCTCAAGTGCACGANGCAATTTTAAANGACGGTGAATCGGTGGTTGTAAAAATTGTTCGACCCGGNTTGGATAAGAGAATTTCTGCTGATGTTAACTCAATAAAATTTTTAGGNNGTTTAGCTGANTTAATCCTCTCCGATGCTCGAAGATTAAANCTGATGGATTTGATAAGAGAATATGAATTNGTNATTACTGCTGAAACNGATCTAAAAAAAGAAGCAGCNAATGCNATCCAAACAAAAAANTTCTTCAAAGAAAATTCTCTTTTATANNTTCCANAGGTTTATGAAAATTTCTCNTCAAAAAACGTCATGACNATGGAAAAAATTTCNGGAATACCTGTAACNGATATAGANGTACTAANNAAAGAAAACATNAATTTAAAANCCCTAGCNGAAACAGGNGTAAAGATTTTCTTCAAACAACTTTTTGATGATAATTTTTTCCATGCCGATATGCANCCAGGAAATATTTTTGTNAANAATTCCAATCCTGAAAATCCAACCTATGTTGCNGTTGATTATGCNATTTGCGGTTCCTTAACCGANAAAGAACANCTCATCATNGGCAAGATGCTTTCNGAAATGTTNAANAAAAATTATTCTGGNGTTNCCAAGACCATGATAAATGCCGGTTGGGTTGGNGAAGATACAAAAGAAGTTGANNTNGAAGTTGTGATAAGAACGGTTTTGGATCCAATTTTNGANAAACCNTTNGATGAAATTAAATTTGGAGAAATGTTGCTCTNTTTATTCGATGCTACNAGAAAATTTGATTTATCCNTNCCGACTTCATTGTTANTNCTCAACAAAACCTTGATNAACATTGANGGGNTAGGAAGACAAATTTATCCAGAATTGGATTTGTGGANAACNGCNAAACCNTTTATTCAATCTTGGGTTGCAAAAAAATACAGCCCCAAGGCAATGTTTGAAAGATTTAAAAANGATTCTTTTGCTTTGGCAGAAAAAGCTTATGAACTTCCTGAAAAAATTGAAATCATATTAGATAACTTGTCTAGNTTNGAAGANTACAANTCGGAAATAAAAAACTTAAAAANAGAGATCAAGCAATCAAAAAACAATAATAAATTTATATACATAGGGATTNCTGCATTGCTTTTAGTTGCCATAATAGTTAGCCAATGAAAAACATCGTAGAAAGATTAAGCGTCTTACTGAAGGAGCGTAAAAATGCCGATCCTTCTTCATCTTATGTAGCNAGTTTGTATGCCAAGGGAAANGAGAAGATTATTGAAAAAATAGCTGAAGAGACTGACGAGCTAATTGCTGAAATAACTGAAGGTCTAGAGAAAAATAAGGTTATTCACGAAGCAGCAGATTTATGGTTTCACGTCATGGTATTATTGACGAATAACGGAATCGATCCGANNGAGGTTTTAAAAGAACTTGAAANCAGAGAGGGTCTTTCTGGAATAGAAGAAAAAAAAGGAAGGAAAGAATAAATGGGTTTTGGTGGNATAAGTATTTGGCAATTGCTAATCATTCTTGCAATTATTGTTTTGATCTTCGGCACCAAAAGAATTAGAAATCTTGGTGGAGATTTAGGTTCTTTTGTTAAAGGGTTTAAAAANGCAGTNAAAGAAGAAGANAAAAGTTTAGACGACAAAAAAGAAGATTAAATGTTCGACATAGGATTCTTTGAAATCTTATTAATAGGAATCATTGCTTTACTTATTTTAGGCCCTAAAAGATTGCCNGGATTTCTCACCAAATTAGAAGAGTATGTGAAGTTAATTCGCTCAAAAAGCTCTTCAATCTCACAAGAGATAAAACAAGAAATATATTCGGAAGACTTCCAAAACAACAAAGAAAATAAAGATGACTGAAAAAAGTTATCTGGAACATTTAAACTCCTTGCGAAATGTTCTTTTAAGAAGCCTTGGTGCAATTGCTCTAATTTTTTTTGTGTTGGTATTTTTTAGAAATGAAATTTTTCTTATTTTTGCCAATCCCTTAACAGAAATCTTACCTGCTAATTCTTCAATGATTGCAACTGGTGTGGTGTCACCCTTTTTGACTCCATTAAGGCTTACTTTTTACGTAGCTACATTTGTAGCAATACCATATTTACTTTTTGAGCTATGGAACTTCATTGCGCCAGGTTTGTACAAAGAAGAAAAGGTAGGTTTTTTTGCGGTTTTATTTTCCAGCATAGTTTTGTTCCTTGCGGGCATTTGTTTTGCTTTTTTTGTAATTTTTCCACTGATTTTCACTTTTTTTGTTCAAGCCTCTCCCTCGGAAGTTTTGGTAATGACCGACATCAATGAATACATTGATTTTGTTGTCAGAATTCTTTTTGTCTTTGGCTTTGCTTTTGAGGTACCAATTGTTTTGATGCTGATGATTTGGTCAGGAGTGACAAATGCTGAACAACTCTCTAGTGCCAGACCTTACGTGATCATAGGATGTTTTGTTGTAGGAATGTTTCTTACGCCTCCCGACATTTTTTCACAAACGCTTTTGGCTCTTCCTGTCTGGCTGCTTTATGAAGTGGGGCTTTTAGCTAGTAGATTTTTTATTAACAAATAAAAGCTTATCCTTCTAAGTTTTCTGACCACTCCCCTTTTGCTGCCAACATATTCATTTTAGCTCTGTGACTGAAGGCCTCTTGCGCGGCTTGCTCATTATCTTGCTTACCGCTCCAAGTTTTGAGAGCAGCCTGTTGCAAAGCACGGCCATAAGAAAAACTGAGCTTCCATGGATTGCCACCAATTTTATTCATGGCATCTAAATGAGCTGTGGCGTCAATATCGGATTGTCCTCCAGAAAGAAATGTAATTCCTGGNAGATTACTAGGCACATTTTCCAATAAACAATTGAGTGTCATTTCTGCAACTTGTTGGATTCCAGCTTGCTCCGAACATTCATTTCCTGAGACCACCATATTGGGTTTTAAAATGGTTCCTTCTACCAAAACGCTTTTCTCTGCCAAAGATTCAAATAGAGTACTCAAACATCTTTTTGTTGCGTCTTCACAAGATTCTATGGAATGACTGCCATCCATCAAAACTTCAGGCTCGACAATTGGAACCATATTATTTTCCTGAACTATTTTTGCATAATCAGCAAGAGCATCCATGTTGGCTTTGATAGCCTCTTGAGAAGGCAGACCGTCAGCAATTTTTATAACCGCACGCCATTTGGTAAATTTAGCACCAAGATCAAAATATTCTGCACATCTCTCATTAAGACCATCTAAGCCTCCCGTAATATTTTCTTCAGGAGAAGAATCAAGCGGACTAATTCCCTTATCAACCTTGATACCTGGCAATGCACCTTGTTCGGAAATTATATCTTTTAAAGGAGTGCCGTCTTTTGCGTCTTGTCTCAAAGTCTCATCAAATAAAATAACTCCGCCAATATTATTTTTCATTCCATCAGCTCGAAAAAGCATCTCACGATAATCCCTTCTGGAGTCNTCTGTNGACTCAGCATTTATTGTTGCAAATCTTTTCCCTATTGTTGGGGTACTCTCATCAGCAGCTAATATGCCNTTTCCATCAGAAACAATATAAGTTGCAATTTCTTCCAGTGATTTCATATTTCTATCCTTTATTTTTAGTTATTATCTTATCTATACAAGGTAAGGAATTATTTTCTATATATTCTAAGAAAGCTCCTCCCGCAGTGGAAGCATAATCTACAGAATCCATTAAATTAATNTTTGCAAAAGANGTNATGGTCTCCCCGCCNCCAATGATGCTGTATGCATCAGATTTGGACATAATTTTTGCTACCTCGGAAGTACCTTCNGANAATCTTGGATCTTCAAANTTACCCAAAGGGCCNTTCCAAAAAANAGTTTTAGCNGAATTGATNTGNTTTTGAAAATAGTCCAAAGATTTNTTACCCACATCNCAGATNGCTTCATGACTGGCTATATNATCAATATGCTTTTCNANNACNGAATCGTTAGANGTATCTAAAACTACGACATTTTCTGGNAATACAATCTTCTCATTACCAACTAATTTTTCTGCTANATCTANGNAATCTTCTTCAAANAAAGATTTTCCAATGTTTTTTCCCATTGCCATATAGCAAGTATTTGCTAAAGCGCCGCCTATAATTAATTTATCNACNTATGATGTAAGNGAATCAATGACATTAATTTTGGTTGAGATCTTTGANCCNCCAATAATCCCAATNANAGGTTTTTTTGGATTCACCAAAATCTTTTTCAAAGCCTCCAGTTCNTCTTCAACNANAAAGCCAACNCCTGCTTCGGCTACTGAGTCAATTACGCCAAAAGTAGANGCTTGCTTNCGATGNGCAGTACCNAAAGCATCCATGATGTAAACATCTCCATAATTACCNAGNGNTTTTGAAAGATTTNNAGAATTTTCTTTTTCTCCNTGAAAAAATCTTATGTTTTCCAACATGATAATNTTTTTGTCTTGCTCTAAATCCTCTANAGAATCAGCTATTGGNACAGGAATNTCTAATAATTGAGAGAGTCTTNTTGCTATTGGTTTAATCGAAAATTCAGGCTGAACTTCTCCCGANTCTNGAGGTCTTCCACGATGCGTTATGATCCTGAGAGATTTTGCTTTTTCCAATAAGTNTTTAATGGTCGGTAAAGCTCTGACCATTCTTTCGTCGTTAAGAACTTCNTCNTCTCTGATTGGAATATTNAAATCTACTCTCAGNAGAACTCTTTTTCCCTCAAAATCAAAAGAGGATAGTTTTGAATTTGTTAAATCCACTTAAATTGTTTTATTAATTTGCTCGATTATATTTTCAACTGTAAAACCAAAGTGGTTCATCAAATCATCTATNGGNGCGGATTCGCCAAATTTNTCNATACCGACTACTTGNTCAGCTCCTTCACAATATTTCTTCCAAAAATCNCTTTGCCCTGCTTCNATGAAAATTTTTGGTANGTCGCCCAAAGTTTCTCTTTTGTATTCCGGTGATTGTTCATCAAATATTTCAGTNCATGGCATTGAGACAACTCTTGATGAAATATTTTGCTCATTAAGCTGATCTCTAACTTTCATGGCCAAGCCCACTTCTGAGCCTGAAGCAACCAAGGTTATTTTGGGATTTTGGGCTGAGGCAAGTTCGTATCCGCCTAGAAAAATTGAGTCGTTCGTTTCTCTTTTCTGAGCATCCAATGATTGTCTGGATAATATCAATGCTGAAGGTGCAGCTTTTGACTCCAGCGCAAATTTCCACGCACAAGCAGTTTCTACCCCATCACAAGGTCGCCAAGTATAAATACCAGGCGTTATTCTTAGCATTGAAATATGTTCCACCGGTTGATGAGTTGGACCATCTTCACCGACNCCAATGGAGTCATGGGTATAAACATAAATCACTGGCAATTTCATTAAAGCGGACATCCTTACGGCATTTCTTGCGTAATCTAGAAAAGTAAGAAAGGTTCCTGCATAAGGTCTAATGCCGCCATGTAGGATCATGCCATTCATGATTGCCGACATACCAAATTCTCGAACGCCATAATTTAAGTAATTACCTGAACCGTCTTCGGCAAGATGAGAGGTTCCCTTCCATTCGGTATTGTTTGAAGGAGAAAGATCTGCTGATCCACCTATCAGCTCTGGCATGATTGGACCAATAGCATCCAAACACATACCAGAACACTTTCTACTAGCATAAGAATTTTCATCTTCAGAAAAATTATTGATTAGATTTTCGATGGTAGATTCAAAATTACTTGGCAAGCTTCCACTGATTAATCTATGCAACTCTTTGGAATCTTCAGGATGGTTTTTTTCAAAGTTAGAAAGAATCTCTTGCCATTTTTCTTCGCTTTCTTGTCCTTGTTTTTTATGATCCCAAGCCTCATAAATTTCATCAGGAATTTCAAAAGGCTCATACTGCCATTGGATGTTTTCTCTGGTGAGTTTAATTTCTTCTTCGCCAAGGGCTGCACCATGAGCATCTGCTGAACCTGATTTATTGGGAGACCCTTTCCCAATTTCTGTTTTACAACAAATTAGTGTTGGAAGATTAGATGATTTTGCATCTTCCAAGGCTTTATCTATGCTTTGAAAATCATGCCCATCGACATCTGCTATAACGTTCCAACCATAACTCTTGAATCTTTCTGGAGTATTGTCAGTAAACCAACCTTCAACTTTGCCATCAATGCTGATTTTATTATCATCGTATAAAACAATTAATTTATTCAGTTTATGAGTACCAGCTAAAGAACAAACCTCGTGAGAAATACCTTCCATCAAACAACCGTCACCACAAAAAACGTAAGTGTAATGATAGTAGTAGAGGAACGGTGAGCACTGATGGCGGAGAGGATGAGAGTAGTGATGACGAGAACGATAGTGAAGAAGAGCAAGAGGACGATGCTTTCGTTTCCAAGATGAGGTTTGCCATTGTCAAAGAAGCACTTGATCGCAAAAGAGCA
>NZFZ01000031.1:0-20676 GCA_002689405.1 Gammaproteobacteria bacterium
GGGGCAGGATTCGAACCTGCGAAGCCGAAGCGTCTGATTTACAGTCAGATGGGTTTGACCGCTCCCCAACCCCTCCTATAGAGTTGTGTATTCTCTGAGTACATATGGAAGATGTCAAACAAAATACTTTAAAAGAAGAGAAAATCTTGAATTTTCTAAAAAAAAATTATGATTTTGAGTGGAATTTATCTCTTTATGAAGAACTTGAATCAACAAATGATTACCTTATCAAGTTTGCAAATCCAAATGAATATTCTCTGTGTGTAGCAGAAAGTCAAACAAAAGGCAGAGGAAGAAATTTAAAAAAATGGCAAAGTCCAAAGTATGAAAATATTTACATGTCTCTGAGTTTTTCCATCAATCATGAATTAAAAAACTTCAGCTCATTTAGTTTGGTGTCAGCTCTTGCAGTCCATAATGTTCTATTGAGGCAAAATATTTTCACTGAGATTAAATGGCCGAATGATATTTACTTAAACAAAAAGAAAATTGGTGGGATCTTAGTAGAAACTTTAAAACGAGATGCTGTAAATTTAGTTGTTGTAGGAATTGGCTTAAATATTTTTATGGATAGCAACACAGAAATTGATAGAGATTGGACTTCTCTTAAATTGGAATTTGAAAATATTGTTGTCGATAGAAACGAAATAATATCCGACATAGCTAATGAGGTTTTAGTATTGAAACCAAATTTTGAAAAAAGGGGCTTTGACTACTTTGTAAGAGACTTTAATAATTTGAATTTTTTGAAGGGCAAAAAAGTTTTTCTCTCGAATTCTTTAAATAAAGAAGGAACTGCTTTGGACATAAACTCGGATGGATCACTTAATGTCAGAATAGGTAAACAAATTAGAAGGGTATCCTCTGGAGAGATTTCGATAAATATAAATTAGTCTCCAATTTATTTTTTAATTAATATATCATCATCACCTGATTTGCTGGCGTAGCTCAGTTGGTAGAGCTCCTGATTTGTAATCAGGCGGTCGTTGGTTCGAATCCAATCGCCAGCTCCAATTTTATTTAAATTTCTCTTCCTCAATTATTTGAGCATCTTCTATATCTGAGGCTTGACTATTAGAGTTGTGGCTTTTAAGACTTTTTTTCCTCAAGGAAAAAAATAAAAATCCTAAAAGATAGGGCCAAAAAAACAATAGGGCAGAAAATAAAATATTCCACTCCCAAACAACAGTAGCTCCAATTATTCCAAGAATTGGGCCTAGAAAAGGAGTAAATGTCAGAAAAAGAGAAATGATAAATAAAACGCCTTCCAAAAAAGTACTTTCAACCATGAATATAAGTTTTAAAGCATCTGCAACTGCACTGATCTGATAGATAGAAATTGTGATGTAAAAAAATAAAACAATAAAAAAAGGCATTCTCAAAAAATGTTTTTACAAAGTATACTCTTAAGTCTGTTATGAAATTAAAAAAAATAATTTCCAACTTATCTCTTGAAGAGAAAGTTTCTTTGTTATCAGGTTTTGATAACTGGTATACCCCGGATATTAAAAAATATGGAATACCAAAAATTAAAATGTCTGACGGGCCAAATGGGGTAAGAGGAGACTCAGGTACTCCTCAAACTTCAGCTTGTTTTCCTAGTCCTATTCTTCTGGGTGCTACTTGGAATGAAAAATTAATAAAAAAAATCGGTTCAGCTACAGGTGAGGAAGCACTTTTTAAAGATGTTGACGTTCTTCTGGCTCCAACTATAAATTTACATCGTCACCCGCTTGGAGGTCGTCATTTTGAATGTTATTCGGAAGATCCAGTTTTAACTTCAAAAATTGCCTGCTCTTATGTCTCCGGCGTCCAAAGTAAAGGTGTTGCTGCTTGTTTAAAACATTTTGCTGGNAANGATACTGAATTTGAAAGACACCTTGTTAGTTCCAACATAGACGAAAAAACATTAAGGGAACTTTATTTATATCCTTTTGAAATGGGCATAAAAAAGGCTAAAGCTAAAGTCGTAATGTCGGCCTATAACAAAGTAAATAANATATATTGCAGTTCTCACGATGAATTGATAAATCGAATTTTGAAAAAAGAATGGAAATTTGATGGTTATGTCGTGAGCGACTGGGGAGCTGCATTAGAAACTGTGGAAAATGCCAATGGCGGTTTAGATTTAGAAATGCCTGGACCAGCGAAAACTTGGGGAGAAAACCTAGTCGATGCAGTTAAAGATGGACTTGTTAAAGAAGGAACGATTGACGAGAAAGTGAAAAGAATTCTCAATGTTGCAAAATTCACCAATAGGTTCAACAAAAAAAGAGTTGCAGAGAAAAGTATTGATAAAAAGTCTCATCGTGAACTTATTAAAAAAACTGCTACCGAAGGTATGGTTCTTTTAAAGAATGAAGAATTACTGCCCTTTGATAAGACCAAAATTTCTAAAATTGCTTTAATCGGTCCAAACGTTAAAGATAGTCAAATTATCGGTGGTGGAAGTGCAGGTTTGAAACCTCATTACGAAATTCATCCCTTAGAGGGAATTTCAAATTTCTTAAAGGAAGAAAAAGTAAAAATAAATTATGCAAAAGGCTGTCATGTTGATAAATACCTCCCTGCTTTAGAAAAAGAAAACTCTTACGTTCCAGGAAAAAAAGAAAATGGATTTGAAGTTGAGTTTTTTAGAGGAAAAACTTTTGATGGAGAACCAATAGCAAAACAAGTTTTGANTGGCAATAGATTTTGGGCTTTGCAAGGATTTGCAAAAGAGTTTTTGGATGAAAAGGAAAGGCCTGAATTATCTGTTAAATTTTCTACAACTTATAAACCAGCAATTTCCGGAGAGTTTGAATTTGAGGTTTTTAGTATTGGTTTATCCAGAATCAAAGTTAATGGAAAGGAGTTAATTGATAACTGGTCATCTCAAAAAAAAGGAGAAGCTTTTTTTGGCTTTGCTTGTGCTCCTAAGAGAAACAAAATTAAACTTTCTAAAGGAAGAGAATATCTAATTGAAGTCGAGTACGAATTTGAAGGGAGATTTCCTGCTATACAATTTGGCTGCAGACCGCCTGACCCAAAAAATTTGCTCGAAGAAGCAGTCAAAATAGCAAAGCAATCTGATGCAGTAGTTCTGGTTGTAGGTACTAATTCAGATTGGGAAACTGAAGGCAATGATAGAAAAAGTTTAAGCCTCCCAGGCGAACAAGATGCTCTTATCAAAAAGATTTTAGCTACAAATAAAAACACAGTTTTAGTAATAAATACCGGATCTCCTGTAAGCATGCCTTGGATAAAATCTTGTCCTGCAATTTTACAAACTTGGTTTCCAGGACAAGAATTTGGAAATGCTTTAGCAGAGATTTTATTTGGCAAAGAAAGTCCAAGTGGTAAGTTACCTACAACTTATCCCAAAAAACTTTCTGATACACCAGCATATTCTTGTTATCCAGGTAAAAACTTGCAAATGGATTACAAAGAAAAATTATTGGTTGGTTATAAATGGTACGAAAAGAAGAAAATTGAACCTCTTTTTCCTTTCGGTCACGGTTTGTCTTACTCAAAATTTAAATTAAAAAAGNTTTCTGTTACAAAGAAGAAACACGAAATCAAAATTAAAGTAAAACTTAAAAATATTGGCGACTTTTCTACTTTTGAAACTGTACAGTGCTATCTTGAAAGAAAGGCAGTGAAGGCAGAGATACCAAAAAAGAAACTCGTAGATTTTAAAAAGTTAAAAATTACAAAAAATAAATCTAAGAAATTNANTNTNNAAGTTTCTAAAAGAGATCTCTCAGAATGGGATGTAAAAAAATCTAAATGGGAAATTGCTAAAGGGGATTACGTCATTCATATAGGGACCTCTGTAAAAGATATTTCAATTACAGAAGAGATAAAGATCTAATCTAAATCTAACTGNTCTTTAGAAACTAATATCCCGCTTTCATCAGCGTAAGCCCAATTTCCAGATTCAATTGAGATGCCCCCAAATTTAATATTGATTCCTATTTCNCCTCGATCTTTTTTTTCACTTTTTTTTGGAACTGAGCCCAAAGCAAATATTCCAATCTTGAAATTTGACAGGGCCTCAACATCTCTCACACAGCCNTTTATTATGACAGCTTGCCAATTATTTTTTTCTGCAGACTCTGCAATCATGTCTCCCATTAAGGCAACTCTGGTACTACCTTGACCATCTACGATCAAAATTTTTCCGTCACCNTCTTCACCCAGAATTTGCTTAACTTTTGAATTATCGTCAGGGCAAATNACAGTTTCNATTTTTCCTGAAAAAAAACCTTTTTTGCCAAAATTCGTAAACTGCAAATTCANAAAATCNACATGNGGNTACTTATCACNNAAGTCTGGGGTGGTCATATATTTCTATCAATATACATTAAAAAATTAAATCGCTTTATAGATTNTCANGGGCAGTATAATTGAATCAATGAAAGAAAATTTCAAAGCCAAGGTATTTTTAAATAAATCNGGNAGAGGGAGGGTAAAGTATTCAGAGGATGAATTTCTGTCTTTATCGAATAGAGAAATGTTCAAAGTTTTTCCAGGAGATGANGTTGTNTGTNAAAAAATGCCTGGGAGCAAGGCAAAAATTAAGGAAGTNTTGAAGAGGAATACCAGTGNNCTNACGGGCATNATTAAGAAGTATAAAGGCAAGACTTTTCTAACCAGTCTAGACAAAAGTTTTCANCTCGATATCCTGTTAGAGGGNAAGAATTTGAAGAATTTCAAATCAAATGACATTTGTGAAGTAANAATAACNTCTCAACCATCNCTAAAGTACAANCCNAAAGCAAAGCCTATAAAAACCTTAAAAAGCANTGATGTATTTGAGGANGCTTTTATTTTTGCNACCAATGGAACCGAGCTTTCTACCGAATGGTCCAAATCTATTATTAACGATTGCAATAAGATCAAAAGAGATGTCTCATCACAGGATATCAACTCCAGAAAAGATCTAAGAAGATTAAATTTTGTGACCATTGATGGAAGCAATGCTAAAGATTTTGATGATGCTGTGTATGCTGAAGAAAGTTCCGATGGCTTTCTTTTATATGTAGCAATAGCAGATGTTTCCGAATATGTACTTCAAGATTCTTCGCTAGATAAAGAAGCTTTCTCTAGAGCCACCTCGGTTTATTTTGAAAAAAAAGTTATCCCTATGCTGCCAGAACTTATATCAAATAAACTTTGTTCATTGAGACCCAACGAGGATAAGTTGGTTTTAACTTGTGAAATTTATCTAGATAAAGAAGGAGAAATAAAATCCTTTGAATTTTTCAAGTCTGTTATTTGTTCTAAGAATCGTCTCACCTATGACGAGGTTGAAAAATTTTATCAAAAAGGTCAAACCGCTCTTTCAGATGATATTGTGTCTAATTTAAGTACTCTAAAAAAAATACATGCTTTAAGAAGAAAAATAAGAGAAGAAAGAAAGGCAATAGATTTTTATCTTCCTGAATACAGACCTATTGGCAAAGATAACAAAATAATTAAGTTCAAATCGATAAATCATCTATTGGCAAATGAAGTCATAGAGGAATCTATGATTCTGGCAAATATTTGTGCAGCAAAATTAACTAAAAAGCTTAAAAAACCTATCCCATTTCGTCACCACGATAACCCGGATTATAACGAACTGGAAAAGCTAAAAGAATTTCTAAAAGCAAGAGGTCTTAGGAAGAGCATGACCGAATCTAATCCTAGAGAAAAATTAAGAGGTTGGCTGAAAGAAATTAATCAAAAAGAAAAATCCTTTTCTTTAATTTATCAAATTTTAAGAAGTATGAAGCTTGCTGTTTATTCCGGAAAGGAAAGCAATCATTTTGCTCTTGGTCTTAATGAATATTGTCACTTTACCTCTCCAATAAGAAGGTACTCAGATCTCGTAACGCATAGAGTTATTAAGTCGATAATTGAAAAAAAAGGAAGCTCTTATTCTCAAAATGAAATAGATGAAATTGCCACAGTCTGTAGTGAAAAAGACAGAGAAGCAGAAAAAATTGTAAGAGAATCTTCTAAATATCTAAGTTGTAAGTGTGCCGAGCAACACATTGGCAAGGAATTCAATGGGGAAATTGTGGCGGTATTGGAATTTGGAGTATTTATGCATATCGATGAACTGAATATTGAGGGGTTTTGTCATATAAAAAATCTTAAGAGATCGCCCTATTATGTTCATGATGCGACNGCTCATTCTCTTACGTCAGCAAATAAAAATAATATCTATGCGTTGGGTGATAAATTTAAAATTAAAATAAAATCTGTNGAAACTTCTAGNAANAGGATTGATTTAAAAGTTATAAAATAGTCATGAAAAAATTNGAAACTCTTGATCAAAACTTCATCAAAACTTTACTTGATAATCTTCCTCAAAATATAGAAGAACTTTCTNTTCCAAAAGATAAAAATAATAANAAAACTTTGGAGTTGATTTCACTTGCAAAGGAAAAAGATTTGCCTATTTCTTTTAACTCAGATAAAAAAGTATCAGCNACTTTTAAACCATCACAAATTAAAGACATTAATTTTTTAGAAAAATTNATTAGTCAAAAANAGAATTCTCTAATACTGATTTTGGATCATGTTATGGATCCACAAAATGTTGGTTCGATATTAAGAACTTCCTTAGCTGCAAATGTAGATGCGGTGGTAGTAAGTAAAAATAGAGCGTGTCATCTTACNGAAACAGTAAGAAANGTNTCCAAAGGTGCTTCAGAGATAATACCTTTTGTTATTGTTAACAACATCAAGTATCTATTAAAGAATCTTAAAACTTTAAATTTTAATATTTTGGGGTGCGATGGAACTGCTGAAAAAAACTATTATGAGTGTGACTATAACTCCCCNACGGCTATTATAATGGGTTCTGAAGGAGAAGGCATAAAACCTAATTTANNAAAANATATAGNCGAAATGATAAGAATTCCCATGAATGAGCAAATAGAAAGTCTTAACGTATCGAATGCTTGTTCTGTTATTCTATTTGAAGCTAGGAAACAAAGAATTTAAAAACGATGTTGGTACAAAGAACTCTTACAAATCCTATAAAAGCAACTGGAGTTGGACTTCATACAGGAAGAAAAATTACGATTAATCTTCTCCCTGCTGAAGAAGATCAAGGAGTAGTCTTTAGAAGAATTGATTTAGAGCCTAATATTGAAATAAAAGCAGTAGTTGAGAATGTTGGGCCAACTTCAATGGCAACAACATTAAAAGATGGCGAAATTGAGATTGCCACTGTAGAGCATATGATGTCTGCTTTTGCNGGATTAGGCATAGANAATGTCACTGTAGANATAAACGATTGCGAAGTCCCAATTATGGATGGTAGNGCGAGTCCTTTTGTTTTCNTAATTCANTCTGCAGGNATAAAAGAACAAACAAAACCAAAAAAGTTTATAAAAATTAAAAAAGAAATCTCAATAACTACNGATAATGGTGCTTATGCNAAANTGTCTCCTTANGANGGTTTTAAAGTNACACATTCGCTTGTCTATGATGACGANGCGCGNAAAGGTCANTCTAGAACAACCACAGTTGACTTTAATTCAACNACTTATTTNAAAGAAATTTCAAGNTCNAGGACTTATGGCTTTATGGAAGAACTCGAAGCATTGAAAAAGAATTCTCTTGCCTTNGGTGCNAGNCAAAAAAATGCTATNGCTATCAAAGANAATGANATCTTAAANGAAGAAGGTTTGCGATCTAAAGATGAGTTNGTNAANCANAAAATTTTGGATGTAATNGGAGACNTNTANTTATTGCAACATAATCTNATTGGAGAATTTGAGGGNTATAAATCTGGNCATACACAAAACAACTTNCTTTTAAGAAAATTNATTGAAGTTCCAGATTCTTGGGAGCTCATTTCTTCTGAAAGTGANAATCCCATTATTGATTACATAGANCCAATCATCGACCCNAGTCTTGGATAAACATGTCCATATTGTCATTNTTATTTGGAAACAAAGATAAGCGAGTNTTACGTAAACTCGGAANCGTTGTTAATTCANTNAATGATTTAGAACNNAATTTTGANTCTTTCACNGACGAAGAANTAAAAANTACNACNAGNAAANTAAAAGAAAGNCTTTCCNAGGGTTCNAGTTTAGAAGANCTNATNCCAGANGCNTTTGCNGCTGTAAGAGAATCNAGNAAAAGATTTTTAGGACTTCGTCACTACGATTGTCAANTAATTGGTGGTGCNATTTTAAATNAAGGCATGATTGCTGAAATGGCAACGGGAGAAGGAAAGACATTGGTTGCNACCTTACCCTGTTATCTCAATGCNCTTACTGGAAAAAGTGTNATNGTNGTTACTGCAAATGAATACTTNGCCAAAAGAGATGCAAANTGGATGGCTCCAATTTTNGAAGGCTTNGNAATGAATNTTGGATATATNACTCCAGAACTTAATCCTTTAGAGAAAAAAGAAAACTATGCNAAAGATGTTGTTTATGCCACAAANAACGAACTNGGCTTTGACTANCTTAGAGANAATATGGTTCTTAGAGAGGAAGATCGTCTTCAANGAGATCCTTNTTTTGTNGTNGTAGACGAAGTGGATTCGATTTTAATNGATGAAGCCAGAACTCCCNTAATAATAAGTGGCGTTGCAGAAGATAATGGNCCTCTCTACAGAAAGCTNAAGCCGGTNGTGAAAAGTCTCACTGAGGAANAGTTTGATTTTGAAAAAGAAGAAGTCGTNAAAGCNGGAGACTNCACTATAGATCTGCAATCNAGATCAATTGAAATTACNGAAAATGGNCATGAAAAAATAGAAAATTATCTNAAGCAAAATAACCTCCTCGAGGATTCTGTGAGTCTGTATGCNAGTGAAAANTTAAAACTTCTGAATATGGTTCAAGCTCTTNTTAGAGCTGAAACTCTGTTTGAAAAAAATACCGATTACATAGTTCAAAATGGAAAAGTCATCTTAATTGATACNAATTCAGGTCGAGCNATGCCAGGCAGAAGACTCTCTGATGGAGTGCANCAAGCTTTAGAATTAAANGAAAATCTNGACATTCAAGTTGAAAGTCAAACACTCGCATCTACNACTTTTCAAAACTTCTTTAGAATGTTTGANAAGCTATCAGGAATGACAGGAACTGCNAAAACNGAGGCTAGAGAATTNGATGAAATTTATTCTTTGGAGGCAATTTCTATTCCNACAAATCTTCCNATGNTTAGAGAAGACAAAAACGATAAAATTTATCTCACAGAGGANGAAAAAAANGATGCCATCATCGNTGAGATAAAGACTTANCACGAAAAAGGCAATCCCATTCTTGTNGGNACCATATCTGTTGAAAACTCTGAAGTTTTATCAAAAAAACTAGATNCTCTAANNATTCCTCATCGTGTTTTAAANGCCAAACAAAATCAACAAGANGCAGAAATAATTTCCCAAGCTGGAAAAGAAAAAGCTGTGACCATAGCTACAAATATGGCCGGAAGAGGNACAGATATTGTCCTTGGAGGNTTCCCNGANTCTGAAANAGCCAGAAAGGAAATTGTTGAATTGGGAGGATTGCATGTCATCGGTACCGAAAGACATGAATCTCGAAGAATTGATAATCAGCTTAGAGGAAGGTCAGGACGACAAGGTGATCCCGGTTCTTCCCAGTTTTTCTTATCTCTAGATGACGGCTTACTCAAAATATTTGCTCCTGACCGAATGAAAGCTCTTATGCAGTCCTTTGGTGGAATGAAAAAAGGAGAATCAATAGAACATAAGATGTTAACCAATTCTATAGAACGAGCTCAACGGCGAGTTGAAGGTAGAAATTTTGACATTCGGAAAAGAATTCTAGAATTTGACGATGTCTTGAATGAACAAAGACAGGTAATTTATAAACAACGGAAAGAAATATTAGAAGATAAAGATTTAGACGACTTAATTTCAAATATGCGAGCTGATGTTTTGAGCTCGACTTTTGAAGCTCACATTCCTGAATATGAAATAGAAACCAATTGGAAAGTTGATGAACTAATAAACATCCTAGAATCTGAATTTAATCTGCAATTCAATCTAAAAGCTGAATTAGAAAATAGTGAATCCAACACACAAGAAGTGCTGAATAAGCTTTTGGATTTTGCTGACGAAATTTACTTAGAAAAAAGAAATAAATTTCCAAAAGTTTATTCTCAATTGGAAAATCAAATCATTCTGCAGGTCATTGATCAAAGCTGGAAAAATCATATAAATCAACTTGATTCGCTTAGACAAAACATTGGGTTTCGAAGTTATGCAGGAAAAGATCCGCGTCTTGAATACAAAAGAGAAGCATTTGAGATGTTTGAACAACTTCTTGAAACAATAAAAAAAGAATCTACAAGGTTCCTTTGCCGTGTCGAGGTAAAGCCAGAAGACGAGCAAGAAATTGAAAAAATGAAATCTAGAGAGGTCTTAGAAAAAACTAAAACAGTGCATGAAAATTCGCCATCAGCATTTATGGATAATTCTGTGTCTAATCAACAAGCATCCAGTAACGATCAACCAACAGAAGGAAATAGACGTTTAAGAAGGCTGCAAGCAAAAGCCAATAGAAAAAAGAAAAAAAGATAATGTTGAAAGATATAAAAATTGGTTGTGCGTCCTCCAAGACAAAGTACGGAACTAGATTTGATACCTCAATAGTAAAACTTGAAAAGGAAGCAATTTGGTCTGGCTTGTTTACTTCAAATAAATTTAAGTCTGCACCGGTTGAAATATGTTTGGAAAAAATGAATAAAAATATTGCAGAACCCAAGATCTTGATGGTCAATGCTGGAAATGCAAATGCTGCAACCGGCAAGAAAGGAAAAAAAGACTCCGAAAAACTTATTGAGGATGTTTCCTTTTTATTAAATGTATCCAAAGACAATATCCTACCCTTTTCTACTGGTGTAGTAGGAGAATTACTTGATACCAAAAAGCTTTCTCAAACTTTTAAAAAATGTACCGATCAGTTAGGCAAAAATTCTTGGGAAGACTTTGCTAACGCAATAATGACTACAGACACTCGTCATAAAATAGTAAAAAAGGTATTTAAACTAGGGAATCAAAAAATAAATGTAATTGGAGTTGCAAAAGGAGTTGGGATGATTGAACCAAATATGGCAACTACCCTCAGTTTTATTTTTACAGATCTAAAACTTTCAAAAATTCAATTGAAGAAGTTGCATAGGGATATTTGCGATCAGACATTTAATGCCATCTCAATTGATGGAGATCAGTCTCCAAGTGACTCCAGTATTTTTGCAACAACCTCAGAAATAAAAAGTGATTTTAAGAAATATCACAAAAAAATTAAGAATAGCTTTTTTGAGGTCTTTAAAGAATTAGCTGAAAAGATGGTTTTAGATGGAGAAGGCGCGACCAAACTCATCAAAATAAAAGTTTCAGGATTAAGCTCTTATGCGGCTTCAAAAAAAGTTGCTCTAAAAGTTGCAAACTCCCCTTTGGTTAAAACAGCTGCATACGGTGAAGATCCCAATTGGGGCAGAATCATTACCGCTGCCGGAAATGCCGATGTAAAAGAATTTGATATGAAAAATCTATCACTAAAAATTGGAGTTCATCCGGTTCTAGTCAGAGGAAATCTAAGTCCAAAATATTCCGAAGCACAGGGCAAAAAGGAATTTAGAAAAAAGACAATCAACATTGAAATCAATCTTGGTAAATCTAAACACACAGCTCTTATCATGACTTCAGACCTATCACCAGAGTACATATCAATCAATAGTGATTACAGAAGCTAGATTTATTCCAATTACTCCAAAAAAATTTCCAGAAAACTTCTTTTCTCTGATTGAAAAACTATCTGATACTTCAAAGTACTTGATCTACCGAGTTGATGTAATAAATTTTTCTTTAGAGCATTGGCATAAAACTAGAGAAATTTATGAAAATAAAGGGGGCAAAGTAATTTTGAATTCAAAACTAAGAAATAATGTATCTGATCATGAGTACCTTCATCTAACTTCCAGAGATCTAATTAAGACAGAGCAGTTGAGCTCCTGTATGACAGGAGCTTCCTGTCATAATATTGAAGAAGTTACTAAAGCTGCCCAACTTAAGCTGGATTATATATTTATCTCACCAGTTAAAAATATTGTAAATAAGAATCCTGCATTAGGCTGGCAAAACTTTTCTAATCTTGCCCAATTTTTTCCAGGACCTAGCTTTGCTTTGGGAGGTTTAAAGCAAGAGGACCTTAAAATTGCAAAAGAAAATGGCGCTCAAGGTATTGCAGGTATAAGTGGATTTTTTCAATCTTCTGAATGAGACAAGTCTGAAGAAATAACATTTCTTTCATTAAGCCAATCTGATAAGTCCAGAGAGCGGCATCTTTCGGAGCAGAAAGGTCTAAATTTTTTATCAGCACTTTCTGAAATTTCTTCTTTACAACTTGGACATTTCATTTGCTTTCAATTTGAGTAATTATTTTTTGATGTAATTCAGTTACAGCTTTTTTTAGATCATCTAAAGTATTTTCATTTTCTATGATATGCGTTGCTAACCTAAGTCTTTCAGAACGATTGATTTGCGAGAGAATTATAGTTTTGACTTGTTCTTCAGGAACATCATCTCGCGTCTTTGTTCTTAAAACTTGAGTTTCCTCAGATACATCAACAACCAATACTTCATCGCAATAACTAGACTGTTTTGTTTCAAACAATAATGGAGAAGCAAGAATTGTATAAGCAGAAGTAGAAGATTTTATTTCCTCTATTATTAAATCTGAGATCAAAGGGTGAAGTAAATTTTCTAACCAATCTTTTTCTTCTTCTTTTTCAAATATTATTTCTCTTAATTTTTTTCTATCCAGTTCACCTGTGGAAAGAAGAATTTCAGCGCCATATCTTTTTTCTATCTCTAAAAGGCCTGCTTCTCCATTTTGAACAGGAACCCTAGATAAAACATCGGCATCGACTATCTTAATTCCCAGAGAAGAAAAAATATCAGTTGCTGCTGATTTGCCAGACCCAATTCCACCTGTTACGCCCAAAACAAACATTTTTTATATTTTTTTAAAAATCCTATACTATGACAATTCTTTCACAATATCCTATAAGTATGAATCCATATAGACTTCTTTTTTTTCTGACTGTACTAAATCTTCTAAACATTACTGATAGACAATTAATTGCAAGTTTTGCTAACTACATTGTTCCAGAGTTGGAACTTACAGGATGGCAATTTGGACTGCTGACTTCTCTAGCGTTTATTTTCTTTTATTCAATCATGGGTCTTTTTATGGGGGCTTTGGCTGATCGAGTAAATAGAACTAAGTTGATTGCTTTTGGAGTTGTTCTTTGGAGTATTTTTACAATGGCATCAGGCGCGGCTAAAGGATTTATCACTTTAGCTCTTCCTAGAATGTTCATTGGTGTAGGAGAATCAATTCTCACTCCAACTTCAATGTCTCTTTTGGGTGATGCCTTCCCTCCAAAAAGAATGGGTTTTGCTTCAGGATTTTATTACTTGGGAGTACCTTTAGGTGTTGCGATAAGTCTTTTATTGGTTGGATTCGTTGCAGATATAAAATCACCAGTTTTTTTAGAAGGTCTTCTTGGAGAAACGATTGGCTGGCGAGGCTGTTTTTACATGCTAGGAATTGTCGGTGTCTTTTTAGGACTTTGTATGTTGCTCTTCAAAGATAAGAAAAGAATAGAGATTCAAAATTCCACAAATTCACAAGATGAAAAACTTTCTTTTGCCGAAGTAATGACAATTTTAGTCAATGCTTTGAAAAAATCACCTGCCCTAACGCTTACCATTTCTGGAGGTGTTTTTTATCACATCATTCTTGGTGCAGCTGCCTTTGAACAAATTTGGTTGGTTGAGGAAAGGGGTTTTGATAGAAGTGTAATCGCTCAAATATCAGGAATAATCGCAGTATTTGCAGGGCTAGCAGGAGTTTTATTTGGCGGTTTGGTAAGTGACTGGTGGTTAGAAAAGACAAATCAAGGAAGGCCTATTTTCTTGTTTTGGTTGTCTCTTATTTTATTACCAATAGGCGTAATTTATAGATTTGTAGAGCCGACAACAGTAATTTTTTGGGTTGGAGTAGTTGTAGGATACTTTCAGTTGGGATGTTTTTATGGTCCTACTTTTTCAACTGTTCAAGAGTTAGTTCCAGAAAAAATTAGAGCAACAATAGTTGCTTTCTATATTCTTTGTATAAATTTAATTGGTCTAACTATAGGATCTCTCGGAGCGGGAATTTTAATAGATTTAACTAAGGGCTCTTTTGTGGAACCTTACACTTGGTCTTTATTAATTTTTAGTTTCATTGGGTCTCTCGCCATTCCATGCTATTACATTGCTGGACGAAGATACGCTAGAGATAAAGCTAATCTAGAGACTACTGTTTAGTCGTCAGAAACAACAGTAGTTTTAAAAGGACTTTTTCTAAAATTCCAAAGTAATTTTAAAGCTTTTACAGACATCAAACGAAAAGTTCGATCAATGAAAGGAACTCTTTCTTTTTCTGTTTTTACTTCACAAGTTTGTTTTCCTCGAATTAATTTTCCTGGAAGAACTCCGGTAGCTTCGCCAGCTTCGAAGACTACCTCACCGCTTTTGACTGTTGCCAAGTAACCAGAGGAAGTTTGAATCAATCTTCTTCCTCCTAAAGGTAGGTCATATACCATTTTTGGATGAGTAACATTAAGCTTATCGAAGTCGATAATGTTTAAGTCGGCTAACATTCCTGTTTTAATTTCTCCTCGGTCAAACAAACCATAAGTTTCAGCAGTATCCTTAGTTTGTTTTCTAACAATTAATTCAATTGGAATTTTTTTACCAGCTTCTCTATCTCTTGCCCAATGAGACAAATTAGTTGTTGGCATACTTGCATCACATATCAATCCACAATGAGCACCGCCATCGCTACCACCAGCTACAGTGGATTTAAGACCATAAGCTCTTTCTACAAAATCTAATTTATGATTTTCATAAGGGGTAAAGCATGCATAAACAAGATTAGTCCCTTCGTTTTTTAGAAATTCATCATAAATAACTTCAAGTTCAGGTATGCCTTTAGACTCTGCTAAAGCTGCAATACTGTCTTCTTTTCCAGGCTCATAATTAGGAGGATCTCCCAAAATAAACTGCGTATCGTAATTAGAAATGAGTTTCAGACCTAAGTTAGCTGCTTCTTTGATTTCTTTTTGAGAATTAGTACTGCCTTTATCATTCATTGATTTTTCTATCTCAGAGGCAAAATTTGGTTTTTCATTAAGAAGTTTTTCCTTAAAAGCAGGATCTTTCATAATTTGAACCCTCTCAGATAAAGGAAGTTCTGCTATTTCACGATAAGAAGGATGACCAATAAAAGGATGCAAAGAACTTTCCAAACCAAACATCATTCCGACATTCCTACCTGGAAATTGGGGTCTAACGTTTTTACCTTTTAGAAACTGTTCTTCACAGAATAAAATTGTTTTTACTGCATCACCACTTGTTTGAAGCACTGTAAGTCCACAATCGCTTTTTTCAACGTATTCTCTCATCCAAGACATTTCGATTTCTTTATCAAGCCAGTCGGAAACAATTTCCAAAGTTCCCTCGCCTGCTTTATCGATAGCAAAAGCTAAAGACTTCATTTCTTCCGAGCTTGCTTCTGTTCCAGGAACATAAACTCCATGAACATCTCGATGTAAAATCGTTCTAGAAGTACTAAACCCTAAGGCACCAGATTCAATAGCCTCGGTGACAATATCCGACATTTTTGAAATTTCTTCTTTTGAAGCATCAACTTGGCTTTGACATCTCTCGTATCCCATGACGTAACTTCTCAAAGGACCATGTCCAATCATGAAGCCTAGATCCATGACAAAATCCTTGTTTTCAATCGCATCTAAAAACTCTGGAAAAGTTTCCCAGTTCCAGTCAACTCCTTCATGAAGAGCCGTACCAGGGATATCCTCAACTCCTTCCATCAATTGAATTAAAAATTCCTCATCGCCAGGTTTAACGGGAGCAAAACCAACTCCACAATTTCCCATCACGACTGTAGTTACACCATGCCAACTTGATGGTGTTAAATATGGGTCCCAACAGACTTGGCCATCATAATGAGTATGAATATCCACCCATCCAGGCGTAACAATATTACCCTTGGCATCAATTTCTTTTTTTCCTGGATTTTCTACGATTCCTACTGCAGATATCTTGCCATTATCAATTGCAACGTCTCCATGGAAAGGTTTTTTTCCACTTCCATCTACAATTTTTCCGTTTCTAATAACTAAGTCGTGTAATGCTCTCATGCAATGAAATATAGATTATGACAGTAGTACTGTCAAAGGTTTATTTTGGTGGAGCTACGCGGGATCGAACCGCGGACCTCCTGAATGCAAATCAGGCGCTCTCCCAGCTGAGCTATAGCCCCAAAGGAATTGGATTATATAAGAAGTTTACAAATAACTAAACCGATACGAAACTNGGACTGTCTGAAGGNTTAGGTAAATTTGCTTTGATTTTTTCTACAATATCTTGCTGAAAAACTTCTTTAGTTTTTTGGTACATCGGATGACCTAAAGTTGCCAAATCTTCTGCTTTTTCCATTGCTCTGGTCATAAGATCTTCTGGAGAAGTTACAACTTCGTCAATCCAACCAGCATTAACAGCATCAGACATTTTATAAGGATCAGCATGAAAAAGAGCNCTATAGATGTGTTGCTTATCTACCCTGCTNGCTGCAATTTCCATAATAGGTACTGGAATATCCATATTGTTTCTTACTTCGTTTGCTTGAACCACAAATTCTCCATCTATTCCAATTCGGTAGTCGCAACAACAAACTACAAAAATACCAAGCGCTACAGCATGACCAGAAATTGCTGCAACTACTGGTCTTGGAAAGGTATATAAATCAAATAAAGTTTTGAAACCCAAAGCCGACATGTTTTTAATTAAATCAACATCCCCCGAGGCAAAAGTTTTTAAATCAAAACCTCCAGAAAACATTCCATCTCTACCAGTAATAATTACCGAACCTTTATCTTTGGGTATCTCGGAAAGAATTTTTTGAAGGGTTTCCAACATTGGATAAGAAAAAACATTTGCCTTTCCATCATCCAAAGTAATTATCGATACTTCTCCTTCTGTTTTTAAAGTTGCTAACTCTGACATTTTTTCATCTCCTAAATTAAGTCGCATGCCTCNGCAGGCATCCAATGTGCTTCCTTGCCTTCCCATTTGATATTACAACCAATAGGATTGGTAACTGGCACTGATATTTCTTTATCTTCTTTGAGCTCTTCAAGAACTCTTTCCAAATCATTGACTTTAATATTAGATGAATCTTTAGGAGAATCAACTCCGCGCCCGGTGTAAACCAACTTTCTTTCTTCATCAAAAACATAAAAATGAGGTGTTTTTAAGGCTCCATAATCCTTTGCTACTTTTTGAGTCTCATCATAAAGATAGAGCCAGGGAAATTTAAAGTTGTCTATTCTTTTGACCATATTTTCAAAACTATCTTCTTCATAGGTATTTTTACTATTTGAATTAATTGCAACAAATTTGAATCTAGGTCCTTGGAATTTCTCTACCGTTGCTCTTGTTACTTCGTCTGATCCGGTTACATAAGGACAGTGGTTACAAGTAAAAAAAATAACTAGGTTTTCATAATCTTGAAAGGAATCCAAAGAGTAATAATCTACATCAGTTCCTACCAGATCAAAGTCGGGAGCATTTTCACCAATGCTTAAAGTGTAAGCCAATATTATTTATAAGTAAGAAGTTTATAAGAAATCTTATCCGGGAGATCTTCAGCACCAGGAATACCTCTTGCAACCATAAAAGGTTTCAAAGCCTCTATTGCTTTTGGTTCATCAAAATGACAAATGTTAGGGTACATATGATGCATTACATGGATTTGCATGGAATGATTAAAGAATCTAGGAATTCCATTTACCCAGAATCTAGTGTCCTTGTATCTTCCAACCGGNAAAACCTTATGAGGTTCATGAGAAAATATTACTCCCAAGTATGATGCTACAAGTTTCCTAGGTATCCACCAGAGTAATAGCGTTTCCAGAGGAAAAAAGAAGGCAGAAAGCATTTGACCAAAAAATATCATCAAAGCAAATGTAGAACCTTTATCTATGTCAGCTTTGAAGTTTTGATCTTCTTCCATATAAGTTTCAAGCATTTTTTGAAATCTTGGGTCTCCACCATCGGTTTGACGATGCACATTTAAAGCGGCTTGCCACCAATGATCTACATGAGTATGGAAATAGTCAGGATCTTTTTCTGGATTATTAGTATGCGCATGATGCTTCATGTGGGTGGCTTTCAAAATATGGTGTGACTGAGCAAGAGGAATTAAAGAAATTTGTCCCACAAATGCATTTAGCCATTTTAAGTTTTTATGTTTTCCTGATAAATGACCATGCTGACCCGCATGCGATGGCAAGTATGAAAAAGCAGTTGAGATTGTGCTTAAAATGAAACCAGCCCATAAAGGCAGTATTCCTCGAAGGACCATAAACCAGATACCAAGCCAAATTAAAAATTGACCTATACCAACGACAATCATCTCCCACTCGATTCTTCCCATAAAAGTTCTTGCAACTATTCTTTCTGCGTCTATTGAAAGATCTTCTCGATTATTTTCTATAACTGCGCTCATCCTAACCAATTCCATTTTTTAGATTTTGCATAAAGACCCAATATCAAGCCTGCGATATATCCAGCATAGTTTAAGAAAGAGCTTGTTTCGCCAAACGAAATACTCATTAGAATTGCATTAAAAATACTNCCCCAAAAAATCAAACAAAACCAAACCAAGCCCCAGTTTGATAAGTGGTTAGAGAATAATTCTGATATTTTTTCCATTATTTAAAAGTAAGTAAATTTAAAAAATCTATGTTAATTTCTAATTTAAATTAAATAATACAATAAAAACAAGGTTTGAATAGATAGCATGTCAGTAATACAAGATTTTAAAATAGATATTCCAAAGGAAAAATTAGTAGATTTACAAAAACGTCTTGAAATGACGAGATGGCCTGAAAAAGAGACGCCGGATGATTGGACCCAGGGTATTCCTTTGTCTTACATGAAAGAAATACACAAATATTGGTTGAATGAATTTGACTGGCTCAAACAACAAAAAAGGATAAATGAATTTCCTCAATTCATGACAAACATAAATGATTTGGATATTCACTTCATTCATTACACCTCTCCTCATAAAGAAGCGAAACCGTTGATCATCACTCATGGCTGGCCAGGTTCAATTGTGGAATTTTTACAAGTGATTGAACCTTTAGCAGATCCAACCATTAATGGCGGTGATCCAAAGGACGCTTTTCATGTAGTAACACCCTCTTTGCCTGGATTTGGATTTTCTGGAAAACCCACAAAACCTGGTTTTGGTGTAGAAAAGATTGCAGATACTTTTTCTCAACTCATGAAAAATCTTGGTTACGAAAAATATTTTGCTCAAGGCGGTGACTGGGGTTCAGCAGTAACAACCGCTCTTGGTACACAAGATCCTGACTGTGAAGCTATTCATTTGAATATGGCAGTAGTTTCTCCTGATATGGAAACCATGAATGATTTAACTGAATTTGAGCAAAACGCTTTAACAGGATTTCAATTTTATCAAGAGTGGGACTCTGGTTATTCCAAACAACAATCCACAAGGCCGCAAACCTTAGGCTATGGATTGACAGATTCGCCCATAGGTCAAGCAGCATGGATCTTAGAAAAATTTTATCAATGGACAGATTGCGATGGTCATCCAGAAAATGCCGTATCAAGGGATGAGTTACTAACCAATGTTATGTTTTATTGGTTAACGGAAACTGCAACATCCTCCGCCAGACTGTATTGGGAAAGTTTCGGTGATTTCAATGGAGGCGAAGTTAAAACGCCTACAGGAGTGAGCATATATCCTAAGGAAATCTTCAAGGCATCCGAACGTTGGCTAAAAAAAAGGTACAGCAACCTTAAGTATTACAATGTTTTAGATTCAGGTGGGCACTTTGCAGCTTTAGAAAAGCCTGAACTTTACATCCAAGAAATAAGAAACTTCTTTGGCTCTCTTTAAGTTAGTCTGGTTTAGCTGAAGGCTGGTAATCGTAATAACCTTCCACGGGAATCATTAAATGGGCATAAACTGTCCCGGGAAACATGACGTAAGGTTCTCCTTTTGTAAAGTCAGTAGTGAAATTTTTCAGACTTTTTGGATCTTTTGGCATCAGCATCAAATGTGGGCCTGATTCAATCCATTGTCCTGGAGTTGAGTCACTTTTATTTAAAACACCAGGAACAAGATTATCTTCGCCAACATCGCCATGGAGCATCCACATATAGGTATCTCTGCTTAAATTAGGAGCCTTTCCTTCAGCGTAAGCCATCATCCATTTCATTCCCTCTTCATCATGACATGCTGGCATAGCTTCATGAGCAGATTTCCATCCATCTTTTGGATAAGGTCTTGGGTTGCCATGCTGACAAATCCAGTCGTTGGTCCCTTCTCTCAATATTTCCCCATTACCGCCAATCACAGTAGCAAAATCTCCAATGTATGAGGGTGCAGCAGAAGAATAAGTTTCAATTTGCCACTCTGCTGAATTGTGTGAAGTTTCGGAACACGAAATAAAAATTACCGATAATAAAATAAGTGACAATCTCATAGTTCTTCTCCCAAAAAATTACATAAAAGTNTAANAAATNTTTTTTTATAATACAATCNC
>NZFZ01000031.1:20681-23013 GCA_002689405.1 Gammaproteobacteria bacterium
TGTTAGAGAAANGAAACAAACTAGCNATTCTTTTTAGCTTAGTTTTAGCTTCAAGTGGCTTGCTTGGAGAGCTTTCTCATGATCATTCTCATGAAATTCACGATGCTGAACATCATGAAATTGAATTTCATAATGAATGTCTTACTTGTACAAGCGATCAAGTAAGTAATGAACTTGAACAAAATTCATATCATCTCGTTTTCTCTAACAACATAGAAAGTGAACACTTCAGTTTTTATCAAAAAAAGAATCAGTCTTACTTTCTTTCTAGAGCTCCGCCTCAATAAGACCAACTTTTAAACTTTTTTAATTTTAATTTTTTAATTTCTTAGGAGGANATTATGAAAAAATCTTTGTATTTTATTTTGTGTTTCGCATTTCTGAATGTGCTTTACGCAATGGATGAAGAAATTGTCGTTACTTCATCTTTGGGAGGTTCAACTCTTGCAGAAATCGATTCACCGGTTTTTGTCATCAAAGGCGATGACATCAATTATTCAGGTTCGATAAATCTAGGAGACAGCATTGACTATTTGCTTGGCGTAAATTCATCTGGCTTTGGTCCTGGAGTTGGACAACCAATCATTAGAGGAATGGGCGGGACTCGAGTGAGAATTCTATCTAACGGTAAGTTGGTAAGAGATGTCTCTGGTTTGGGTTCTGATCATTTAAACGACGTGGATATGAACGACTTACAACAAATAGAAGTGGTTCGTGGTCCTTCGTCTTTATTGTATTCCAACGGAACAATGGGTGGAATCATCAATATCGTTGATCAAACCATTGCCAACAAAGACTTTGAAGGTAGTGACTTTAATATCGGTCTTGAAAGACAAACAGCAAACATGGGAACTGCGGGAAGCTTTTCTTACAAGGGTAACGTAGATGGTATAAATCTGACTTATGCTCTGAAAGAAGTAAATTTCGAAAGCCATGATGTGCCAAATGGCGCTATCATTCACGAAGGTTCTCCAGAGGCTAAAACATCTTTAGAGAACTCTGATTATGCAACATTTAGTCAAAAATTTGGTCTTTCAGTGGTTCACGACTCGGGTTATTTTGGTTTTTCTTTAGGTAAGATTGAAAATACTTATGGTATTGCTTTCCATGGTGAAGAAGAAGAGGAACATGGTGGAGAGCATGGTGAAGAAGAAGAAGAAGAAAGGATTCAGGCTGATACTGAATCTGAAAACTTAACCATTGAAGGTGCCGCAACCAATTTGCGTGGGTTAGATAAACTTAGCTACTTCTTTCAAGCTAACGATAATTCCCATACTGAAGGTCATGTAGAAGAACCTGGTCATGTAGAAAAACCAGGTGAAGAAGAACATGAACCTACAACTTTCACTAATGAATCTTTCGAATTCGGAATGAAGATGGATATTGGAAATCAAGCTAGCGGCAACAGACAAAATGTAACAATTAACATGAGTCAAGAAGATGTAGCAATCATCGGTGAAGAAGCTTTTATGAAACCGGTAGATTCTCAAATGTTGAGCTTTGGTTACTTCATCTGTAGAGAATTGGACGTTGTTGATCTTGATTTTGGTGTTCGTTTGGATCAAGTAAACAGAGATGGTGCTATTGGCAGTACACTTCACGATATTAGTGAAAGTGACTTGAGTACTGCACTTACCATGGGTTGGGACTTAGCGAATAATGTTGGATTAACTCTTGGTATCTCAAGTGTTGCAAGGGCTCCATCAGAAATAGAACTTTTCATGAATGGAACTCACTTAACTGCTGCTAGAGTAGAGATCGGTAATGTAAATCTAGAATCTGAAAGATCTAATAATATAGATTTCAGCGTTAATTACGAAAACGATGGTTATTTTGTAAATGCCTCGGTTTATTCTAACGCAGTTGATAACTATATTTATCTTTTAGACTCAGGTACTAGAAATGCCAAGAATTTACCTATTACCAATTATCGTCAAGCCGATGCGGACTTTAATGGTTATGAAGTAGAAATAGGAAGAACATTTATTACTGACAACGGTGAAGTTCAAATTTCTTACGGAAGAGAGGAAGTTGTGGGAACTTTTGGTAGTGGTGGAAATGTTCCAAGAATCACCCCAATCAAAAATATTTATCGTTTTGCGCTTGAAAATGAAAATGTTATCTACGATGTAAAAATCATAGACGTACAAAAAGAAGATGACATTGGTTTTGGCGAATCTGTGACGGACGGCTACACCATGGTTGATTTCGATATCAGAAGGTCAATTGCTATTGGTAGTGACGAAGAACTGGTTTTATCTGTCTTTGGAAGAAACCTTATGGACGAAAAAGCTAGAAATCACACTTCTTATGTAAAAAACGAAGTGCCATT
>NZFZ01000032.1 GCA_002689405.1 Gammaproteobacteria bacterium
ATTGTGAGGATGCAGACTAAGAATAATTTTGTCTCTGTTCTTTAGATTTTCATTCATCCATTGAATTTGATCGGCATAAATATTTGGCGTGGAGAGTTCNACTGTTGCAGGTAGGTTAATAATTGTTTTATTTTTGTTACCNTTGTGCCAGATATTATTGACCTCATTACAAACCTCGGCNGCATAGTCTAGTTCTGTNCCNGTNAAGCTNTCTGGACTGTACTCAAATTGCCANTCCGTCTTGTNNTANTCTTCAGAAAGTTNTTGCACAAGCTCAGCTCCTTCCGTAGCAATTTTTGTAATTCCTNCNTTNTCCTTNTTGAANACAACTTCNCTTTGGAGAGTCGAAGTAGAGTTATACAANTGAAAAATTACNTTTTTTGCNCCTTCCGTAGCTTCAAANGTTCTTTGNATNAANTGTTCTCGAGCTTGAGATAAAACTTGGATTTTTACATCAGANGGAATNAAATTATCNTCGATNAATTTTCTTACGAAGTTGAATTCCGTTTCAGATGCNGATGGAAATCCTATTTCNATTTCCTTAAAACCCAANTCAATCAACATTGNAAAAAATCTAAGNTTNTTNTCTATCCCCATTGGNTCAATNAGAGCTTGATTTCCATCTCGNAAGTCAACGCTACACCAGATNGGNGCANTCGTGATTTGGTTNGTTGGCCAGCTTCTATTTTTAAGTTTAATTTTCTCAAAAGANGAGTACTTGGAAATAGCGCTGTTATCTATTTTCTTCATGGTTATAAATTAACTTAAGNGTGCTTATCATATAAGATATTTACAATGAAATCAGANGAAAAGCTTTTGAAAGAAATGGGAATTTCTTCTTGGACTTTGAAAAAAAATTTTTCGTTCGANGGCAAACATATCNCCAAAAAAGATNTTAAAAATATCTCANCGGCAGATTTAAAATTTTTGAAGTCTTTAAGCATTTCCNTTAGACAAGAGTTTTCTGAGAATTATCCAGANCAAATANTTGATTATNTGTCTGNAAATAAAATCGAAATAGATAACCTCGATTTTTTNAANANNATGNCNGCCAAAGAAAAAAAAGAGCTTTTGATTAACATTGAGAAAAATTGAAAAAATAAAAAAANGTTATCTTGAGCANGTCTTTGGAATNGAACAGCTNTCTAATTCNACTCCTTGGAGNTANTCNAGCTTTCTCGATTGCATGAGAAAAGATTATGAATTTTATGTTTGTNTGGAAAANGANAAGGTTCAAGGTTTTTTTATAGCTAGTTTNAGNTTANTGGAAGGNCACTTACTGAATATTTCTGTNGCACCNAATATGAAAAGACANGGAATAGGNAATGANCTTTTAAAGAAAGTNGAATCCATTGCNAATAANTTTGGAATCAAAGAAATATTTTTAGAGGTCAGAGAATCAAACAAAGAAGCTATATCTTTTTACAAAACNAACGAATTTNTAGAGATTGGATTGAGAAAAAACTACTATAAACTNTATGATGGAAGAGAGGATGCNCTCATTTTTTCAAAGAAGTTNAGAAATGATTCTTTNTNTNTAAAGCAGATTTTCTATNTCTTGAGCAATATCTTTAGGTTCCGTATTCGGTGAGTANCGNTTAATNACCTCNCCATCTTTATTGACCAAAAACTTAGTNAAATTCCANTTTATTGCNTTNCTTCCAAGTAAGCCTTTCTTTTCNGANTTNAGNAANTCATACANAGGNTNNGCATTTTTTCCATTGACGTCTATTTTTCCCATNACNGGNAAACTNGTTTGGAAATTTATTGAACAAAATTCTTGNATTTCTTCATTNCTTCCNGGCTCTTGATTNCCAAATTGATTACANGGNAANGCTAAGACAGAAAAATCNTTTTCTNAGTATTTTTTTTGCAGNTCTTCTAAACCATNGTATTGNGGTGTAAATCCACATTTNCTGGCTGTNTTTACAATTANNAGGNTNTTTCCTNTATATTTTTCCAATGATANTGAATTATTTGCATTATCATTTACTGAAAAGTCATATAATGNTTGGCTCATAAATTTCATTTTATCAGAAAAAATATAAATACTTTAATCAACGGGGAGAGCAATNATGAAATACAAAAAANTAGGTAACACNGACTTAGACGTAAGTCTNATTTGTTTAGGNACAATGACTTGGGGCCAACAAAANACNGAAGAAGAAGGNCATGAGCAAATGGATTATGCTGTTGATAGAGGAGTNAATTTTTTTGATACCGCNGAACTTTATTCAATTCCNCCAAAAGCAGANACACAAGGTAGNACNGAAACAATCATTGGNACTTGGTTTAAGAAAAACAANAATCGAGANAAAATTATTNTGGCTACAAAAGTTGCTGGTAGAAGNGGNATGGATTGGTTTAGAGGAGGAGAGACTCGACTNGATAAAAAAAATATAGANGCTGCGATNGAAGGGAGCCTNAAAAGACTNCAAACCGATTATGTAGATTTGTATCAACTNCANTGGCCNGATAGACCNTTGCCAATGTTTGGNGGAGGAGCAGGTCTNTACAAGCATTANGATATGGAAANCATCGCAATTTCCGAAACATTGGANGTTCTAAAGTCTNTAGTCGATTCNGGNAAGGTGAGNTATATCGGTTTATCTAATGAGACNCCTTGGGGACTTTCAGAATTTATAAGAATTGCNGATNAAATGAATTTNCCAAGNGTTCAGTCAGTNCANAATGCTTACAATCTTTTAAATAGGACATACGAATACGGCATGTCTGAATTTTATTTCAGATCCGAAGTAGGCTTATTGGCATACTCTCCGCTTGCACAAGGGTATTTGTCTGGAAAATATTTAAACGGTGCTATGCCTAAGGGTTCTAGAACTCAATTGTTTGGNAGAGGTCAAAGATATGAAACAGAATCTGCCGAAAATTCAATTCAAAAGTACGTCGANTANGCAAAAGAAATNAATATGGACCCTTCAGTAATGGCCAACGCTTTTGTAAATTCCAGAGATTTTGTGACATCCAACATCATCGGAGCCACAACAATGGAACAACTCAAATTAGCCATAGATAGTTTTGAAGTTGAACTGAGCGAAGAAAATCTGACCTATTTGGATCAAGTACACGCGGCTTGCCCTAATCCATGTCCNTAATTTGATGAAATGGATATGGCNCAAATANCATGATTTGGATGANTCGCAGTTAAGAGATATTTCAGAGCTAAGAAAATCTTTTTTTGAAGCAGACTCTAAACAGAATCTTGTAAAGGATGAATACGATGAAATGAGTTTTCATCTTTTGGGGCTGTTGAATTCTAACTTAGTTGCATATGGAAGAGTGATTCCTCCTCATGATGAATTTATCAATCCTTACCTCAGCAGAATCATCGTTGCCGAAAAATTCAGAAAAAAAGGTTTTGGCAAAGCTTTGCTTACTGAGCTGAGTATAAAATCACAAGATTTATTTGCTGGTAAAGTAACAAAAGTATCTAGCTTAGCCTCTACCTTGAGTTTTTATAAAAAACATAATTTCATTGAAGATCAAAAGGTCATTGACGAAGCTGGAGTTGAACATTTTATTTTATTGAAAAATGATTGATAAAAAATATGTCAACATTACTTTAATCGCTGTTTTTTTTGTTTCATTATTTATTTCTTTAAATTCAGTTATTTTTGAAACTAATTTTCAACTAGATCAAGCAATTGCCCGTGTAGGGGAAAAAGAGATTAGCCGAAAAAGGTTTGAAGAGATAATTAAAGTTTTGGATGATCAAAGCAATACACAATTGACTTTGGAAAAGAAAAATTTGATTCGAGAAAGACTGATTGACGAGGAACTTCTAATTCAAAGAGCAATAGAGCTTGATTTGGTAAGAAATGACTCTTTGGTGAAAGGCAATGTAATTCAGACCATGTTTCAACACATTATAAATTCCAGTGAATTAGCTGAACCTTCTAAAGCTGAATTGAGAGAGTATTTCAACAAAGAAAAGAATTATTTTTCTTCAGGTAAGCTTTACAAGCTCAAGAATTATACTTTTCGTAATTTGAGAGATGCAGAAATGGCAAGAAATTTGCTTAACCAAAGCAATTTTGAAAGCTTTTTAAAACTTGCAGAAACGGAAAATACTATTGATTTACCAAGCGTTTTCCTCACACCACAAAAAATAAGAGATTATTTGGGACCCAAAGTTTTAGAAGAATTACCAAGTCTCGAAAAAGGGGACTTTTCTAATATTTTTGAAACAAACCAAGTACCCAGTATCGTTATTTGTATTGATATTTTGTTGGATAACAATCCAAAATTTGAAGAAATCATTGAACAAGTCAAGAATAAATTCATCAGAGATCGAGAAGACATTCTCGTCAAAAAATACATTGAAAACTTAAGAAATTTTTATGAAATTGAAAAATATTCTTTTTAGCTTTCTGCTAATCCTTTTTTTTTCAGAAAATATTTTATCTCATCAAAAAAGTCAGTCTTATACTTCTTGGAAAGGCGAATTGGCTGGGACGGACTTTGTAGTTTCCGTTTCGACAAAAATCAGCAAAGCAGTTTTATTTAATCAATTACAAAACAATGGCTATCGCATAGATCAGCTTGAGGTTTATTTTAAAAATAAAATAAGCTCTGAAGATTGCTTTTCTCAAAATCCACTGATTCAAGACCAGGGCGGTAACTTCATTAAATACCTGGATAAATTTGTTTGTTCCGTAGAGCAGCCTAGATTTAACTTCAACTTGTTTTTTGACTTGAATCTCACCCACCTGGATTTTTCTTCTCAACAGAAGGAAGGTCAACTCTTCCCTGACTTTATTATTTCTTCGGATAATCGTGAGATTTCTATTTTTGATGAAAATCAAAGCGCTGAACTTAATTTATCCTTCTTAAACTTCCTGTCCTTTGGTTTCAAACATATTTTGAGCGGTTTGGATCACATTGCTTTTTTATTACTAATAATTTTTTTATGTGCAAACTTAAAAACCCTTTTTTTTGCAATTTCAGGATTTACTTTAGGTCATTCGGCTAGCCTTTTTTCAAGTGTTCAAGGCCTCATTGCGTCTTCAACCAGTTTGGTAGAGATCATGATTGGCTTTTCTATTTTAGTTTGCTCGATAGAGGTTTTAGGAAAAAAGACCACTCAGCTTGGCATGTTTTCAAATCTTCTTTTAATCGCTTGGGCAATTCTAACTTTCGCTATATATGTTTTTATTCCTAAGCAATCTCTTTTCTTCTTGTCGTTGGGTCTCATGATGTTTTGTTACTTGAGATTATCAGATAACTATCAAAGCAGTTTGAATCTTATTTTTATAACAATTGTGTTTGGCTTTATCCATGGCTTGGGTTTTGCAGGAGCAATAAATGAAATTTATTTACCAAAAGAAGACATGTTAAAAATCCTTCTTGCTTTCAACTTAGGGATAGAAATAGGTCAAATTTTAATTTTTGGTATTTTTGCTTTATTTGCCTACCTTTTTAAATTTTATAATTTGGAAAAGATTACAAATTTTACCACTTTAGCCATTACTGCATCTATTTTCGGCTACAGCTTAAATCTCATAATCGAGCGATCTTTTTCAGTTTTTTAAATGATTCTTATGTCTTTTGCTTGAGGTCCTTTGAGGCCATTGGTTACCACGTAACTCACTCTAGTACTTTCTTTGAGAAGTTTTCTGTCTTTGATTTCTACCGAGGCGAAGTGAATAAATAAATCTCCACCTTTATCTCTTTCTACAAATCCATAACCTTTGCTTGGATCAAACCACTTGATTTGACCTTTTTCTCTTCTAATTCTTCTCTTTATTTGCTTGCCATAAACAATAATCATACTCGAAGTATAAATACCAAGAAAAAAGAAGAGGGTTAAAAATACAAGATTTCCTTGAAAAGCTTGGCTAAAAGATTGATTTTCAACGAACCAAAAATAAGCATACGCAAATAAAAATGAAACCATCAAAGATGAAGTCGCTCCTCTTAACCACATGAAGTTATTATATCGTTATTGTTATAAAGCTAAAAATTACTTTAATTTTTCGAGAGTTTTGATGTGTTTTTCGGTAGTGATAATTTTTTGGGAAATTTCTTTTAAATTTCGCTTTCTTTCTTGAACGAGTGTTTTTGGAGCATTCAAAAGAAATTTTTTATTATCGAGTTGATTTTTTAAACCTTGAAAAGACTTATTGAATTTTTCTAGGTTTTTATGATTCCTTTCAATTTCAGACTTAGGGTCAATAAGACCTTGCAAAGGAATGTGTATTTTCGTGCCATCCACAAGAGAGATTGCTGAAGGCGGGAGGTTTTTACTTAAAAACTCAATCTTTTTAACTCTTGTTAAGTTAAGCAAGTAGTTTTTATTTTGCTCCAGTAATTTCTTAATACTTTTATTTTTTTCAACAATGATGGTGATATCTTTCTTAGGAGAGATTAGCATTTCAGATCTTATGTTTCTGATGCCTGAGATTACTGATCTCAAGGATTCAATATTCTTAAGGTTAGAGGTTCCTAAATATTTTGTTGGAAGTTTTGAAACCATAATGCTCTTTTCCTTTGCTTTGAAAGTTTCTTTGAAAGATTGCCATATTTCTTCTGTAATGAAAGGCATCACGGGATGAGCTAATTTGAGTGTCTTTTCAAAAACATCCAACAAGGAATTTTTTATTTGGGCTTTCTCAGCATTGGAAATACTTTGGTCGTTGAGTCTAATTTTGCAAAACTCTATGTACCAATCGCATAACTTTTCCCAAATGAATTCGTAGAGAACTTGCGTAGCTAAGTCGAATCTAGAGTTATCGATATGATCAACATAATTTTTTAAACTTTTGTTGAATTCAGATCTTACCCATTTATCAATTGGATCATCACTTGATTTCTTTGATTTTTTATATCCTTTGCATTGCAGCTTGATAAATCTAGAGGCATTCCATAATTTGTTACAAAAGTTTCTGTAACCTTCAACTCGTTTAACATCAAAGTTTATATCTCGACTTCCCGATGCCAGAGAGGCAAAAGTAAGCCGCAGTGCATCTGTTCCAAAAGAAGGTATTCCAGAGGGAAATTCTTTCTTTGTTGCTCTTTCAATTTTCTCTCTCAAACTTGGCACAATTAAGTTTTCAGTTCTTTTGGCTATTAAAGTGTTTAGAGGGATTCCATCAATTACATCAATTGGATCAATTATGTTTCCTTTTGATTTGGACATTTTTTGACCTTCTGAATCTCTTACGAGACCATGAATGAAGACCCTTTTGAAAGGAGGCTCTTTTAGAAATTTTTGTGAAATCATGATCATTCTGGCTACCCAAAAAAATATGATGTCAAAACCCGTAACCAAAATGGAAGTGGGGTGGAATTTTGCAAGTTGTTTGGTTTTTTTTGGCCAGCCTAAAGTAGCAAAAGTCCATAATTGTGAGGAAAACCAGGTATCCAATACATCTTCATCTCTTATCAATGCTCCAGAAATTTTGTTTTTCTTTCTTACCTCTGCTTCGGACTTTCCAACATAAACTTTCTTATTCTCATCGTACCAAGCCGGAATTCTATGTCCCCACCACAATTGACGACTGATACACCAATCTTCTATATCTCTCATCCAATTGAAGAAAGTTTTTTCCCAATTTTTTGGCACAAATTGAATTTTTCCGTTTCTAACCAATTTCGAAGCCTCTTGAGCCAAATTTTTTGTTTTCAAATACCATTGTTCGGTCAAATAGGGTTCTAAAATTTCTCCTGTTCTTTCGCCACGAGGGATAGCTAGTTTGTGCTTTTCACTTCCTGCCAGTAAATTTGCTTGATCTAAATCTTCGATGATGATTTTTCTAGCCTCCAGCATTTTTAAATTTTGATATTTCCTAGGTACGTTCTCGTTCAAAGTTCCGTCTTTATTTAAAATATTTAGAAATTCGAGTTTGTGACGTTTGCCAATTTCAAAATCATTGAAGTCATGAGCTGGAGTTACTTTCAGACAACCGGTACCAAACGACATGTCTACATAGTCATCTGCAATTACAGGTATCTCTCTACCCGTTAGCGGCAACTTAACTGTTTTACCAATAAGTTTTTTATACCTTTTGTCTTTGGGATTTACAGCAACGGCCATATCTCCTAATAAAGTTTCTGGCCGAGTAGTTGCTACCGTTAGATGACCTGTATCGTGTTCGTAGTTGATGTTCCAGATAAAGGAACTTTCCTCTTCATTAGAAACTTCGAGATCTGACAATGCTGTTTGCAAAGAGGGATCCCAATTAACGAGTCTGTATCCTTTGTAAATTAGACCCTCATCGAAGAGCTTACAAAATACTTCCGATACTGCATCGCTGAAGTCAGCATCCATAGTAAATTTTTCAGTAGACCAATCCACTGAAGAACCAAGTCTTCTAAGTTGCTTAGTAATGGTATTGCCAGAGTACTTTTTCCATTTCCAGATTTCTTTCTCGAATTTACTTCTGCCTAGCGATTCTCTTGTCTTGCCTTCACTTTCAAGTTTTCTTTCGACAACTAACTGTGTTGCGATACCCGCATGGTCCGTACCGACTTGCCATAAGACGTCATACTGCTGCATTCTTTTTAACCGCGTCATAATATCCATTAAGGTATTTTGGAAGCCATGACCCATATGTAAACTACCCGTTACATTTGGTGGCGGAATCATAATGGAAAAAGTTTTTTTAGATTTATAAGTGGGTTTAAAAAAACCAGATTTTTACCAAAATCTATACCATTTTTTCTCTAAATTTTTTGGGCTGTAAGTTTTTTTCACTTTTAGTTGATGTAAGTGGGATCGAATCCATCAATTTTACATTGTTTGAAGCTTTCCCTTGCCTGATTTTGCAAAGAAGCATTATCTTTTATGACAATTTGAAACACAGCATCGTAGTCTTGGTAGTCTGGAGGTAGCTTTGGGTTTAGATTGATCAAAGTTGAAAAATCGTTTTTTACTTTTATGCCTGGGTAAGATATTTCTACGGGACAAGAGGGTATTTTTGTATCGTTAGAAATCTTATGAGCTAAAAAAACCTCATCAAGGTCATCCCAAAGCTTCTGATCGAGCTCATTGGCTTGAGCAGCATCATTACACCTCAAATTAATTTTATTCTGAGGAGATGAGCCAAGTTCTAGAAATTTTTCTTCAACAAACTTGAGTAAGAAACTTATGGCTTCTTTTTCATCTTCTCCTGCAGAAATAAAACTTATTTCTTGGGTCATGCACTGAGTAAGTATTCAGACAAGAGAGGAACAGGTCTTCCTGAAGAAACTTTTTGTCCTCCAATTCCATAAGCCGTTCCCGCTATATCTAAATGTGCCCACTTGTACTTTTCGGTGAACCTTGAAAGAAAACAAGCAGCCGTTATTGTCCCGGCTGAACCACCTATATTTGCGATATCGGCATATCTACTTTTTAAACCACCTTGGTACTCATCCCAGAGAGGCAATTGCCAAGCTTTATCACCACTGGTAATTCCCGAGCTAAGGATCTTATCAGCCAATTTTTGATCGTTTGACATGACGCCGGTAGCTTCGTGGCCAAGGGCTACGATCACAGCTCCGGTTAGGGTCGCTATATCAATAACACTGGCTGGCTTAAATCTTTCTACATAAGTAAGTGCGTCACATAATACCAATCTACCTTCGGCATCCGTATTTAGTATTTCTACGGTTTGACCTGACATGGTGCTGACAACATCGCCTGGTTTTGTTGCAGTGCCACTTGGCATATTTTCTGCTGAAGCAATGACGCCAATAATATTTTTCTTAGGTTTTAGTTCGGCTATCGCTCTCATCGTACCCAAGACACTAGCAGCTCCAGACATGTCGTATTTCATTTCGTCCATAGCACGTGAAGGTTTAATGCTTATCCCTCCAGTATCAAAGGTAATTCCTTTCCCAACAATGACATGCGGCTGTTCATCTTTTTTACCACCAGCATAGTTCATGATGATTAGTTTCGATTCTTGCACGCTACCGTTACCAACTGAGAGGAGACAGTCCATGCCTAATTTTTTCATTTCTTTTTCTCCAAGAACTTTGGTTTTCACTGCAGAAAAAGTTCTAGACAAGGCACGCGCCTGATTAGCAAGGTACGTCGGGGTGCAAATGTTTGCAGGAGTATTCGCAAGCTCTTTACTGAAATTGCTTCCTGCGCCAATAATTTGACCTTTTTTAAGAGCTCCAGATAAACCTGCTTTTTTCGAATCCATAAATATTTCTACTTTTTTTAAGACATTTTTAGGTTGATTTTTTTTGCCTTTAAAAAAGTATTGATAGCTTGATGCTTCTAGATGTCTACCCAATACCTCAACCGTCCAACTGGTATCTCTGTTTTCAACGGAAATTTCAGGAATAATTATTTTTACCGAAGAGGCTTTTGAACCCAATGCAGCACTTGAAATTGATTGGCAAATTTTGAAATAGTCTACTTCTGAAATCTTTTTATTTTTTTTGCCCGTTCCGATGAAGTAAGATTTTTCAGCATTGACTCCACTGATGGCAGGCAGATAAACGCTATTTCCAATTTTTCCGGTAATCTCTTCTCTGGAAACAAGCTTTTTTATTGTGCCATTGCTGACTTCATTGATTACTTTTAAATCACCATCGAGAGTTTTGGCTTCGTTTACACCTATTATCAAAGTCTGAAATTTATCTTTTTTGAAATTTAACTTTTTATTTGTTGATATTGATTGGTTTAATAATTTCTTCATTTCTTCTCCATACAAAATTAACTGTCAAACATGTGGGATAATACCCTAACAATATAATATCAATGCCAAGAATTATTACATTATATTTAATCGGCCAAGTAATTAAGATTAGTTTTTTAACCTTAATTGTTTTATTTAGCGTTTTTTTTCTAAATGAGTTTACAGCCTATCTTGAAAAAGTCTCAAGCGGAGAGCTTTACCCCGAACTCCTGATACTGGTGTCAATTTATAGCATGTCTGAAATTGTTGAGGTCGTGCTTCCGTTGAGTGTCTTTATCGGGACCATCATTGCCATCTATCGCCTGGATCAAAATAACGAATTATTGGCCTTTTCCAAAATGGGTCTTGGCAAACGCAAGGTCGTCTTAGTCTCTTGTATTCCAGCTATATTTTTTGCGCTTTTTGTTGCTTTGGTGTCTTTTTATCTCACTCCGCTTTCAAATAACAAACTTGCGTTTTTAAACGATGTTGAAAGATTTTCAGACAGATTTAAATTAATGGGAGCTGAAAAAATAAATGTCCTTGATGATCTCAATGCAATTTTTTATGCCAAGGAAGCTTCAGATAGGGGTTTCCAAGATGTTTTTTCAAGTTTTGAAACCAACGACTCAGAGTTTGTTTTGACTGCTGACGAATTGATCTCCAAACCCTTAAACAAAAAAGAAAACCGAATATCTTTTGAGTCGGGTAAATTCTCTGTTTTGTCCGAAGCCATGCCACTGGATTTTAGTTTTGATGAATTCTTTTTAATTTTGCCGAAAAAACCAATTCTTAATGTTGAAGACTTGAAGAGAAAATATTTTCACGAATTAATTTTTGCTAAAGATTTAGAGCGAATCGAATTACTCAAACGTTCTTCCATGCCATTGATCATTATCATTTCAGCTTTGATAGCAGCATCTTTGACTATGAGATTAAAAGACACAGGACGTTTTTACATTTTTCTTTCCGGCTTAATCATATTTATGTCTTATTATGGACTTTCTCTTTCTCAGGAAGTCTTTAGTAATTTTTCTCTTAACTCCACAATCGTATTTTTTAGCATTCACGGTATTTACTTGATCGCTGCCATCATGTTGGCACTCGACCAAAGTTATCAAAATTTCAGTTTCAATCTTGGCGGCTTAAAATATTCAAGAAACTTTATGATCAATCTCTTGGTATTGTTTTTAATTGCAACGGTATTTTCTTATTTGGTTTTTTATGTCTTTTTATAGTCTTATTTTTGGCGATACTTTAGACAATCTTTTTACGAGATATGCCTGGCGTTTTCTTTTTCTGACAGTTGGCATATTTTTTTTATTGGATTTCATTCTTTCATTCTTGAATGAATTTGAGGATTTAAGTGAACTTTATTCATTTACTAGCATTTTGCTCTTTTTGGTCTATACGTCAGTTGATGCGGTCTTCGATATTTTTCCATTAAGCGCAATTGTTTCAACAATCATCTGTATGGGTGCAATTTCAGATTCGGGAGAATTGATAGCAGCCAGAGTTTCTGGAAAAAAACTATCTAGAATTATCTTTGCGGTTTTGAAGCCAGTCATTTTTGGAATAATACTAATGCTCGTTTCATGGCAATTTTTTATCCCCAATCTTCAAGAAGCTGCCAATAATTTGAAATTTGAACCCACATCAAATGTCTCCGAACAAAAAGAGCAGTGGGTATTTAAAAATGATCGATTCTCAAAAGTTACCGATAAAGGCACTAGTAAGGAAGTAAAAATTTACGATCTCGATGAGAAAGGAAATGTCGATAGTATTGTGGTTTCAAAAGATATTGAAATTGCTGAAAACGAATGGGTTATCAAAGAGGTAAGAGATTATAAAGAAGACATCAGTAAGTCTGATTTTGTCTGGGAAGATGCGCCCAAGCTAGCTATGAATTATTCCATGAAAGGTTTGAAACATATGTCCCTAACGGATAACTATTATTACTGGCAATCCATCAACGAAGTCGCTGATCGAAACAAAGTAGGTTATGAATTTTGGAAGAAAATGCTTGAGCCCATTTCTTTGCTGTGTCTTATAATTTTTGCTTTAGCCATTTCACTGAGAGCCATAGGCAGAAACAAAAGTGTGGATCGCTTCGTTTTGGGAATTCTAATTGCCTTTGGCTTTAATCTCTTAATTAAAATCTTCGGTAATGTATCTTTGATTCTTGGTTGGAGTGCTTTTTGGGGAATTCTGCTGTCTTCTTTGCTTCTGCTTTACTTCGGCATAAGAATCATTCGCCGAGTTTAGACTTTTACTAAAAACGTTTTTGACAAAATATCGTTTAAGGTTTTTTTGTCTTTTCGAAAAAGCATCGGTAGATAATTCAACCCAAATAACAAAGTGAAGATCAGCCCCAGTAAACATCGATAAACCATCCTACCGAAACTTACTTCAGAAGAGTCTTCTTGAGCCAAGCGAACTTTCCAAACTTGCATCCCTAAGGTTTGGCCTTTATTTTTTTTCCAAAAGTAACAGTAAAAACCAACACCCAAGGCTAAAAATACTAAATACATCAAAGGGCTTTCTACTTCAGTATTGAGTGCATAAGTAATAAGCAATGTAAGACCCACACAAAGGGCAATGATTAAAATCAAGTCATAAAAAAGAGCAACCATTCTCCTGAAGAAGCCCGCTGGTTTATAATCTAAAGTAGAATTCATATTATGTCTGAACAAGAATCTAATCTATCACAAAGCAATTTCTTCGGTCATCCCATTGGCTTAAGAACCTTATTCTTTACCGAGCTCTGGGAGCGAATGTCTTATTACGGCATGCGTGGCTTGCTGGTTCTCTACATGACCATTGGTGTTGTTGGCAATCCAGGCCTGGGTTGGTCAAACGTTGAAGCCAATGCCATTTATGGCATTTATGCTGGAATGGTTTATTTCTTGGCTTTACCGGGCGGTTGGCTTGCGGATAACTTATTAGGTTATCAAAAGGCCGTGCTTTACGGTGCGCTGATCATCATGTTGGGCCACTTCACCTTGGCCATTCCCCTGGAAGAGACTTTTATCTTGGGCTTGGCTTTTGTTGCTATTGGCACCGGTCTTTTAAAACCCAACATCTCTTCAATCGTAGGACAGCTTTATGCGGATCACGATGAACGCAGAGATTCTGGTTTCACCATTTTTTACATGTCGATAAATATTGGCAGCATGCTTGGGTTTGCCGTTTGCGGTTACTTGGGCGAGCGTATCGGTTGGCATTGGGGTTTTGGTGCCGCAGGCATAGGTATGCTCTTTGGCGTCATTCAATTTGTTTATTTTAGAAGTCAGCTTGGCACTGCTGGCTTAAATCCAAATGAGATGGCAGAAGGGCGCAGAAGCACTTTGCGACTTTGGACCATCATTACGGTTTTATTTTTTGCTGCGGTAGTCATCTCAGGTGTTCTTGGACTTTGGAGCATTGATCCAGTATTTTTTGCAGAACGTTTTCGTGACTTTCTAGTTGTCATCTCGTTTATCTATTTCGGTTACTTATTTTTCTTTGCAGGTCTTACTAGCTTTGAAAAGAAAAACGTTTTGATGCTTTTATTGTTATTTGTGGGAGCGGCTGCTTTTTGGTCTGGTTTTGATCAGTCAGCAGGTTCGTTATCAATCTTTACCAGAGATTATGTAAATCTCACTTTTGGCTCTTTTCAAGCGCCTGTCAGTTGGACTCAATTCTTAAACCCACTTTTTGTGGTGATGTTTGCGCCATTCTTTGCTTATCTTTGGGTCTTTTTAGGGAAAAGAAATTTGAATCCCAATACACCCATTAAATTTGCCATTGGATTAATTTTTATGGGACTGGGCTTTATTGTGATGCTTTATGCTGTGCAATACGCCATGGTTGAAGCACCTGTCGGAGTCCAGTGGTTACTCTTAACCTATCTCTTACACACCTTTGGTGAACTCGCTTTATCGCCAGTTGGTTTGTCTGCTTTTTCTAGGTACTCGCCGAAAAAATATCTTGGGCAAATGATGGGCTTATGGTTTTTGGCTTCCTCTCTTGGTGGAGTCCTTGCCGGACTGTTTGGTGGGGAAGCAACCGAATCCGGTTTGAGTAGCATGACCCCGATATTTTCTGAATTGATCTATTACTATTTGATCTTGGCAGCCGTTTTAATAGTTCTATCTTTCTTCATTAAAGGCAAAGTTAATTCATGAAAAACCTACTCCTAATTCTGGCTTTTCGGAGCAGAAGGAGTATTAAGAAAAGTTATTGCCCAATGTAAAAGAATAACCGCGGATAAATCTCCAGTTGTATCCAACATTCTGCTGAACCCCATCCCGCCAAGAAAAGTGAAAATACAGGCATTGAGTTTCCAACGTAAAGTGAAATAGTGAATGGTTGCAAAAATAAGATTGCTAATTAAAGCTCCAATCCAAAAGAAACTTATACCTGTAACATCTGATGTAATTAAAAGAGGCAAAGAAAGTCTGAATGCAATTTCTTCAACCACAGAAATCATGAAGAGATATCCAACCCAGATTAATTGACGAAGATCAAATTCTCTTTTTGTATATTTCAGAAATCCAAAGATAAAAGTAGCAACTAACAAAGTCCAAAGAAGATATTTCAAAGGATTTCTGAATAAATTATCTAGTGAAGATAATAGGGCGGTTTGTATGAATGGTAACAAAAGACAAACAATCGCGATCGAAGCCATGGTTAGACCATGTCTTCTAAGAACTTGACGAAATTTAGATATGTAAGATTCTGGACTTACACTACCTCTTTGCAGTCTGCCCGCTGGTATCGGGCTTGATGATTCGTTCATTGTCTAAAAATTTAGTATGGTGAATTATGTTTTTGATTCTTCCTCATCCATTTCTTTCCATACTGAATCTAAAACGTTGCTGGCAGTTACTGAGTTTGGCCAGCCGGCATAATGCGCCAGATGAAAAATAATCTCTTCCAATTTTTCTTTGGAGAAACCTAAATTTCTTGCGCCTCTAAAATGAAGCCTTAATTCGTTTTCCCTATTTAAAGAAATCAAACTAGCCACAGTAATCAGGCTTCGTTCTTCTATCTCCAGTCCGGGCCTCGTCCAAACCCCACCAAAAAGGGTTTCAATTGTATGCTGCCTGAAATCATCGGAAATAGCTGAGCCTGCATGAGAGAGGAATTTTAATTTTTCGACCACTTCCATTCCTGCTTTTAATTTTTTTTCATCGCTTTCATAAGACATATCTTTTCTCCTTTAAATAAGACTTAATATTTTATTCTAAATTGAATAGAGACTATCAGTAAATCTCAAAAACTGAATTAGTCGTTGGAGTGTAATTCTTCGTTGAGTTCTATGACTTTTTTATTAGGACGACATTGAATGGAACCCGTTAAAGAATTTCTGATAAACAAAAGATCAGATTGAGAAGCAAGTTCATACGCTTTCACCGTTTCAGAAATTTCACCTTTGTCATCGATAACTTCTACCTTGGAAGAAGCTGTCAGATAAAGTCCAGCTTCAACTGTGCATCGGTCTCCCAGTGGAATGCCCAAACCGGAATTGGCCCCAAGCAGACAATTTTTTCCAAGAGAAATTCGAACATCGTTACCACCGGATAAAGTACCCATAGTGGAAGCACCACCACCGATATCGGTTTTATCGCCAATCACAACTCCTTGGGAGATTCTGCCTTCGATCATTGCCTCACCCAAAGAACCAGCATTAAAGTTCACAAAGCCCTCGTGCATGATGGTTGTTCCGGATCCGAGNTANGCTCCNANTCTNACNCGATTNGCATCNGCAATTCNNACATCAGGATANNNTNACGTAATCNGTCATACGCGGAAATTTATCAATGCTGTGGACCAAGATGTGTCGGTTNTCTTTTCTTGCCTCAAGTTGTGCTTTTTTGAAATCAGCAATCGAGAAGGGACCTTCAGATGTCCAAACGACATTTTGTAAAATTCCAAAAATACCATCGAGATTGGTTTCGTTTGGCTTGACCAAGCGGTAAGAAAGCAAATGCAGTTTCAAATAGGCTTCTGGTAGAGAAGTAGGCGCCTTATCATCACTGACAGAAACTTTTTCAAAAGCAGCATCGGATGACTCAAGATCTTCAGGGGAAATATTTTCCTCGGCAAAAAACATCTCGATCCAGTCACCGTCAGTGTTTTTTGTGCCAATGCCTAAGCCAGTCCAATTACTCATTATCTAAAACCTTTTTTATGCTCGTTAGTGCTTTTCTTGTTGATTCTATATCATGCACCAAAGCAATTCTTAAATATTGCTCTGCAGGATTTTGTCCATTGTCTTCAGCGCCTAAATATTTACCCGGTAATACTATGACTTGCTCTTCGTCGTAAAGTTTTTTGGTAAAAGCTTCTGCATCCTTAACTTTCAACCAAAGATAGAAAGCTCCGTCTGGAGTTAAAGAGTCTTTATCTAAAATTTCTTCAGCCAATTTAAATTTTTCTGCATAGGCGGCTCTATTGTCTTCAACGGTTTTGTCGTCTGCCCAAGCCAAAGTACTCGCACTTTGAATAGGTAAGGGCACACTGACACCATGAAACATGCGATATTTTGAGAAGGCGGCAATGATAGTGGCATCTCCAGTTGCACAACCGGATCTAAAGCCAGGTAAGTTGGAACGCTTTGAGAGACTGTGCAATGCTAAAACATTCTCTAAGCTGCCGTTTACTTCCATGGCAGCTTCCAAAAGAGAAGTGGGTTTTTCGCCAAAATAGATATCTATGTAGCATTCATCGCTTAAAACTTTGAAACCAAATTCTTTGGAAAGCTTTACCACTTTGCAAAGTTCGTCTTTAGTCATTACTTTGCCGGTAGGATTGGAAGGTGAGCATAGGACGAGCAGCTGACATTTCTCCCAAACTTCTTGAGCTACATTTTCCAAATCCATTTGGAAATTATTTTCTTCAGTGCAATTTAAAAAATGAGGTTTGGCTCCAGCAAACAAAGTCGCGCCACCGTAAATTTGATAATAAGGGTTTGGTATACAAACATAAGGTTTCTCACTAACTGCTTCTCTATTGACCATGGTTTGAATGGCAGAGAAGGTGCCTTCTCTGGTCCCGCCAACCAAAAAGATTTCTTCATCTTTAACAGCTTTCTGATTGAAATTGTTGGCTAGGTAATCTTGGTAGCTTTTTTTCAGTTCAGGCACCATCGCCATTGGAGGGTAGTGACTGAATAATTCTTTGTTCTGATTGATAGCGTCTAAAATTTTTGGACTGGCTGGATGCTTTGGCTCGCCGATGGATAAATTGATCTCTGCTGGAGATTTTTTTGGGCTAATGAGTTTTCTCAATCTTTCAAAGGGATAAGATTGAATCTCAGCAATTAAATTATTCATAGCCTAAAAACTTTCTTCACTTCTTTTGGTAAGAACTTCAAAGCCGTCTTGAGTCACCAGGATGGTGTGTTCCCATTGGGCAGATAATCTGCCATCTGCAGTCTCGACCGTCCATCCATCGGTTTTGGACAGCTTGGTTTTGTAGGTACCCAAATTGATCATGGGCTCGATGGTAAAGCACATGCCTTCTTGCAATGACATACCGGTATTGGGTTGGCCGTAATGCAAAACTTGCGGATCTTCATGAAAAACCTTGCCAATGCCATGTCCGCAGTATTCTCTTACCACTGAATAATGATTGCCCTCGGCATGGACTTGAATGGCATGACCAATGTCACCCAATCTAGCTCCAGGCTTAACTTGTTCAATACCACGATAAAGGCATTCTTGAGTGACATCAACTAGGCGTTGTGCGTGCGGTTGGGCTTTGCCAACCATGAACATTTTACTGGTATCGCCGTGATAGCCGTCTTTGATGACGGTGACATCGATATTTATGATGTCGTTGCTTTTTAGAATTCTATTTTCAGTTGGAATACCATGACAAACCACTTGATTGATTGAGGTGCAAATCGATTTTGGAAAACCTTTATAGTTTAAGGGTGCTGGGATGCAATCGATCTCATCCACGATGTAGTCGTGACAAATTTTGTCCAATTCACCAGTGGAAATTCCTGGCTTTACATGCTCACCGATCATCTCCAAAGTCTGAGCAGCAAGCTTGCCTGCAACTCTCATCCCTTTTATATCTTCCGAATTTTTAATCATAAGTTAAATTTTTAATGGACTTTACAGAGTAATTTCATTAGAGTCACATTCTAATGCAAACGGCATTAGATTTTAAAACGCGATCCATAGTTTCTACTTTGTTCGCGTTTTTTTTTACCCATTTGAAGCAGGTGTTTCTTGAGAGCTAAACCTGCTCAGCTCATCCTAAAATCAGGTGAAATCTTCGATGGCGAAGCATTTGGTTACACCAAAGAAAAAGTAGGCGAACTGGTTTTCAATACTTCCATGACGGGCTACCAAGAAATCATTACCGATTTGTCTTATACCGATCAACTCATTTGCTTTACTTATCCGCATATTGGAAACGTTGGTACCAACATCGATGATCACGAATCAGTCGTTGGCGGCGCGAGTGGTGTGGTAATCAGAGACCTAACGCGAGTTGAAAGCAATTGGAGAAA
>NZFZ01000033.1 GCA_002689405.1 Gammaproteobacteria bacterium
CAAGAACTTTTTGAATGGCGTTTTGATAAAACACCTGATTCAGTAGCTCATAAATTCTTGGATCGAGAAACTACCTATAAAGATCTAAATATTTTCTCAAACCAAATTGCTAATGGTTTAATTAATCTTGGCTGTAAACCTGATACAAGGATTGCATATTATGGAAAAAATTCAGATTACTTTTTTGAATGCTTAATTGGTACATTAAAATCAAATACTGTTGCTGTTGGAGTCAATTGGAGATTAGCTCCTCCAGAAGTAAGTTATGTTTTAAATGATTCAGAAAGTGAAGTTCTTTTCGTTGGAGAAGAGTTTTATCCAATTATCGATCAAATATTAAACGATCTTCCAAAAATAAAGAAAGTAATAGCTATCGATGGAGGACATGAAAAATTTCAAGATTTTATTATCTGGAGAGATTCTCAAGACTCATCTGCTATAGGCTTAAAATCATCAGACGATGATGACATACTGCAGTTGTATACGTCAGGTACTACAGGCCACCCTAAAGGCGTGCAACTGACCAATAGAAATTTTGCTGCCGCAAATGAATCTGTCAATGGCATTATTCCCTTCGAAGAAGGCAGTACCAATTTAGTTTGTATGCCTGGTTATCACGTTGCGGGAACCAATTGGGGAATCTGGGGGTATATATTTGGCTGCAGAAATATAATCATTGCTGATATTGATCCTGGATTGATACTGGAGCTAATTGAATCAGAAAGAATTAGGTCTTCATTGTTTGTGCCTGCCGTGATTCTTTTTCTGATATCTCACCCAAATGCTCAGACTACAGATTTCTCTTCATTAAATTTTATTCTATATGGCGCTTCACCTATTGCCGACGATACTATTATCAAAGCCCAAGAAATTATGAAGTGCGATCTTTATCAGGTTTATGGACTGACCGAAACTACTGGAGCAATTACCATCATGATGCCAGAGGATCATAATCCTGATAAAGGCAAACTCAGGTCATGTGGTAAAGCTCTTAAAGGAGTTGAACTAAAAGTTATAGATGAAGATGGTAATGCATTGAAAACTGGAGAAATAGGCGAAGTAATTTGTAAATCTCCTCTAAATATGAAGGGTTATTGGAATAAGCCAGATGCAACTAAAGAATCAATAATAGAAGATTGGTTTTATTCTGGCGATGCTGGGTTTTTTGATGATGAAGGATATTTATTCATCCACGACAGAGTAAAAGACATGATTGTCTCTGGTGGTGAAAATATTTATCCGGCTGAAGTAGAGAATGCTTTAATGAGTAATGACGAGATACTAGATGCCGCCGTTGTTGGAATTCCAGATGATAAGTGGGGTGAATCTGTAAAAGGATTTGTCGTAATTACAGCCGAATCTTCTCTTTCAGAAGATGAAATTATAAGTTATACCAGAACACAAATCGCAGCTTACAAATGTCCAAAATCTATCGAATTTATTAAAGAACTTCCTCGAAATCCATCAGGGAAAATTCTTAGGAGAGAATTGCGAGACCCTTATTGGGAAGGTATAGATCGCAAAGTATCAGGCAACTAAGTCAATAAAAGGTATATCTAATATTTAGTTTTTGATTAATTCTGTACTTTCAGCAGAATTTATGAAATCTGTAAAAGGAAGGACTTGATTTATGAATCTGCTCCAAGATGTTACTCCTGCAGTTGAAACAAAAACTATATCTCCTGCAGTCAAGTTAAATTTACCTGCCAATAAGTAACCTGATGGAGAGGACATATCGGTTTTAAAGATTCTTGGATTTCCTTCAAAATCTTTAGGCCTTAAAACATAGACATCTTTTCCTTTAGCTGTAGATTGATTTAATCCCTTTGCTTGAGCAAGAGCAACAGATAAAGGAATATTTTTTCTTGTTAAGTTGATTGAAGAAGGGCTAGATGCCTCTCCAAGCACATGAACTTGACTTAAAGAATTATCTGGAAGGTAAATAGAATCCCCACCTTTTAAATAAATATAATTTTGAATTTGAGAATTTCTAGATAAATATTCGTAGTCGATATCATAGGTATAACCATCTCTTGTAAATTTTACAGACGTAAGATCTCCGACAGGTAAGTTTCCTTGCTCTCCAAATGGATTAGCATTTGCAAGAACTTCATTTAAAGTCATTGGCACTGACGTTACTGGAATAGACCCTACATTTTCAAAACTACCTGACAATACAATTTTTTGAGATTTAAAATCTGCAACTGATACATCCACTTGAGGATTGTTTAAAACATCAGAAAGTTTGTCTGTAAGTATGAGTCTTACTTCTTCAACTGTTTTACCTGCTACTTCTAATATTCCTGCATTAGGATAAAAGATTGTTCCATCATCTCTTACAATTTTTTCAAAAATAGGATTTATAGCAGCCCCTTTAGCTAAAGCTGCAGAAAGTCTCTCTGTTTCACCATATACATAGATGAATAAAACATCTCCTGAACCAACCTTATAAGATTCTGGAGTGTAATTAAGTAGAGCTAGAGGTAAATTTAAAGGAATTTTTCTTTTTTCATCTTCAATTAAATCCATAGAAACCTTTTCGATAAGAATCGGATTATTAGACAATTCGGGTATTAAAGTACCTTTAAAAGATCTTATATCTTTAGGTTTGAAAGACGAACCAGTGCCTAAAGCACAGGATGTAAGAAAAAAAGTTAAATATACGATAGATAAGCATCTAAATAATTCTTTAGACGTCAGCGAATAAAAGATTCTACCCATTTCTTAACCTTTCTAAACAGATTTTTCGTGAATTGTACTAAAAAACTGTAAATTGTAAATCTAGATCTTATATTTTGATAATCCACATAATCGTAATAATAATTTCTAGAATAATAAGGATATTGGTATTTAAGCCATAAAAGCTGATAGTAAAGATCAAATTTATTAAAAAAATAATGTATCTTACTTTTATTTTTTATGTCTTTTTCGAACAGGTCTATATCTTTAAATGTGGAAATCTTATTACCTATAACATAGAAAATTTTATTAAAAATCTTGCTAATAACATTTGCGTCTACGAAGGTAGTCCAAGGCGGTGTATCAGCAATAACATATTCATAATCTTCTTTTAAAGTCGCTACAAAAGTTTTGAAGTCTTCCGACATTAAAAATTCAAGGGGATTTTCTATTTTTAATTGAGGGACAAATAGATTGCCATCATCTAGGTACTTATCTTGAATTTCTTTAAATTCAGGTATTGAAGAAAGATCATCTTTTCTTTTATTAAAAAATTTTAAAGTAAGACCTCCTTTTCTTAGATCTAAGTCTAAAAGACAAACTTTTTTTCCTGAGGAAGAGAGCTTTTCGAAAAGTCTATAAGCTATTTCTGTTTTACCTACGTTTTTCCTTGATCCAGCTATACAAATGGATGAGAAATCTTCTTCAGAATGCAGAATTTCATAAATAGTTTTATTAAGCAGTTCATCTGCAACCTTTATTGCAATTTCGTTAGGTTTTTTATCACTGCCTGATATTAAAGGCCTTTCTCCGATGACAGAATTTTTCCCTAGATAGTCAATTATTGCGTCTAAATTATTAATTCTATCGCTTAAAAAATGCCTAACTAAGAGAAACACGTAAAAACTAAGAGTTAATAATAAAGAAAATAGAAAGACAGATCCTCTTGGAGATATCTTAGAAGGATTTGATGCTTCATTTATTATCCTTACATTACTAACCTCAGAAGCCTCTGCCATCGAGAGGACTAATTCCTGGGATGATAAATCTTTTAAAACCTCAGAATAAATATTTACTTCTCTTTTAAAATTTTCCAGAGTCCTTTGGGTTGCAGGCACATTTGGAAGTTGGTCTTCAATATCACCTATTTGACTGAGTATTAAATTTTTTTGTTGAGTTAGAGTTACGTATATCGGGTGGTTTTCTTTATAAAATTCTTTTAATTCAAGTTCTTTTAATTCTATATCGTTAACTCGGTTTCTCAATTGCTCAAGTTTAAAGTTTCTATTATTAGTATCGAAAATTACATCTGAAGTATTGGTAGATAATTTAAAATCATTTAAATTTTTTTCAGCCTCCTTTAGTAAACTCTTTATTCTAGGAATTTCCTGTCTAATAAAGGTTTTACCAGCCGCACTAGATTGTTTTTTAAATTCTATTCGATCACTTATGAATTCATCATTAAGAGCATTAAGAAGAGCCTTTAAATATCCAGGATCTTCGTAATATAAAGTGATGGTAATTAGTGATTTAGAATCGTTTCTGAATGATAAGTTGCTCTTAATTGTTTCTAAATTGGGATGATCCTCAAATAAACCTAGATTTTTGATCTGATCAATAGCTCCAATAATAGTATTGTTTGACTTATAAACTTCAACTTCTGCATTCAATGAATTGTTTTGAGTCATTAATGGGTTTGATAGATTTGATGGCAGGAATGATTGTGATTCGTTTTGAATTTCGATTAAGCTTGATGACCTATAAACCTCGGTAGCAGTTATGTAGTAAATTAATAAAACGGGTAATATTCCTAAAAAGACAGATAGCAATAAATTAAAATTCTCTAAAAAAACCGAAAGAAGAGACGTAAGGTCAATTTCATCATTTACATGTAATAGCTTATTATCCTTTTCAGCCATGTTTAAAATCCTAAGAAAAATTTATAATCTATTCTAACTAACAATCCAAAAAATGTATCTTTCTCCAGTACTTATTTTTTTATTGCCATGGCTTGTTGGCTCAATATCTACTTATTACTTTTCTGATTATTCAGTAATTTTTAGCAGCCTCTCTGGAACAGGAACATGGTATCTATCTTTAATATTAATTTTTTTAATTTACAGCTTAATTATTTTCAATATTCAAAGAAAAAGTTCTGTAGATCTTGAAGTAAATATAAAAAATAACTTAAATTTCAATTCTTTCAGTAGTTTGGTAAAACTTTTATTTTTCGCGCATATCACTATCTTTATTTTGTCTACACTTTATTCTTCAGGGTTTCCGCTTTATTGGGTATTAATTGGAGATTCAAGAACATATGCAGATTATGGAATACCGACATTGTTTGGATTAGGTAATTTAATAAGAGCTTTTGGATTAGTCGGCAGTCTTGTGCTGATTATGTACGGTTCAAAAAAACACAAAAGAGTAGGTATTTATGCTGGTATGTATTTCATATTTTCTGCTTTTTTTGTTGAGTTAAGCAGAGGAAATGGCGCTGTTATGTTAGCTCATCCCTTAGGATTTTATTTTTTAGTCAAAAAGTTAAGTTTTAAGAATATTTCATTTGTTTCAATTGGCTTTGCTTTATTTATTCCATTTTTCTCATTTCTTCAGGTTTTAAGGTATAGCGATTTTGACCTAGAAAAAATTAATGAACAATTACTTAATGCGGGTATCACTGAAATTTCTTCAACAAATATAATATTTACACCAATTGCTTTATACGCATCTACTCCAATAATGAATATGGATTTAAATTTACAAAATGCTCCAGATTTTAAATTTTCTCCTGATAAGTCATTTTCTTTATTATTACCAACATTTATAAGAACCTATCTTTCTACTGCAGAGGGTGATCGAGAAAAATATGGGTTGCTAGTTTCAAGCGCTTACAATACATCAAGCTTTTTAACTCCCTTGATTATAGATTTTGGAAGATTCGGTGCTTTATTCATTGTATTTATCTTTCTATCTGTCTCCGGTTTTATCTATTCAAAAGCAAGAGAGGGTAGTGTTTACTACGCATTATTATGGCCTCCGTTTTTTATGAGCTTGTTGTTTTCAGCTTTTACTTTGTATTTTTTAGCACTAATTGTTGTTCTGTATCCTGTACTTCTGATGTTTTGTTATAACTTTCTTATAAGAAAATAGAATGATGTTTAGATTAATCTTTCTTTTAGCACTTTCAAACTTGTCCTTTGGCAATTTGAAGCTTGAAGATATTGATAATCTGAGGATGCTTTCGGCCCCAGATTCTTTATCAGTAATTAAAACTGGTACAGATTTTTGCAATGACTTTTTTCAAAATAATAAAAATTTAGATATTCAACAAAACAAATTTAAGAATTTTTTTATGTGCAAGTTTTCTACGAAACGCAATAGATTCTATATATACATGCTTGCTGTTGATAAAGACTATTCTTTAACTTTGAAAGAGAATTGTATAAATATTGTTAAGAAGTGGCCGTGGATCTTAGATCACATCGACGAAAAATATAACGTTCAAAAAAAAGAATATTTAGATGGTTTTTATATAGATAATATCTTTAATAATGAAATATTATCTTTTACGAAAAATATCGCTTTAGATAAGCAAAGACTAAATAATCAAATTTCTAAATTGATACTTCAAAACCGAGAAAATTTTTCTAACGATAACAGCAAGAATAATCTTTTTGTTGAGGAACAAATAAATAAGCTCAATAGAGTTTACAAAAAGATAGTCAATGAAGAAATTACAGATCTTGATAAAATTATAAAAAATCAGCTGGAAAAGATCACAAGGTATAAAATTTTTATAAACGATTTAAAAAAATCTAAATCTTACAGTTGCACATGGTCTCCTGAAAAAGGTATAAATCCTTACGTTAAAATAGAAAAATTTAATGAATTTGATCAAATATAAAACAATAATGAGGAGGCAGGGTAGTATTTGACTCAATAACAAGAGAATTACAAAGCATAACTTTTATCAGCCACTCTTTCTATAATTGTAAAAAAGTTAATTAACCACCATATCCACATGATTTGACCAACTCTTTCAACTACAACGCCCAGATACTATGCTCATTTAGTTCCCAATAATGATTCTAGTCGTGTAGAATCTTTTGAAAATTCAGTCTTGGGATAGATGATTTTTATCGAAACAAAACGAAACAAAATTTGGTGACTTTTGTGGTGATCTTTTGAATCATAAACTAAGCAAAGCTCTAAAAGTTTATATATCAATGGAGGGGTGGCAGAGCTTGGTTGAATGCACCGGTCTTGAAAACCGGCAGGTCAGCAATGGCCTCGTGGGTTCGAATCCCACCCCCTCCGCCAAAATAAATAATCTAAAAAAAGTTTTTCATAATCTCTAGAGCTAAGAAGATTTTTTTTTATGAAAACATAGTCTTAAAACTAGTAATTTAGCTATTGCAAAGAATAACAATTTGCATAGAATGTTTTTTAAGCTTTAGTGAAAGATTTTCTAACTCGAGACGGAAAAAGGGAAGCTAATGAATAGAAGGAAAAGGGTGAGAAGACGTAAGAAATTACGCCACCTGCAGGGAGAAGGGTTTTTCGCCTGCGCTAGTCAACCCACTAGACCCCTTTAACTTCGGTTAAAAAACACCACTTCGTTGGTGTTTTTTTTTATACTAACTTAATGTCTTCTGTTTTAACTGGAATCACCACAAACGGTTCTCCNCATTTAGGAAATTATGTTGGGGCTATGCGTCCAGCAATAGANTTATCTAAAAAATCAAAATCTTTTATTTTTTTAGCTGATTATCATTCTTTGATAAAGCAGCAGGATCCAAAACTTACTCATCAATCTACTCTTTCAATAGCAGCAGCTTGGATTGCATGCGGTTTGGATCTGAAAAATACNATCTTCTATAGACAATCTAGTATTCCTCAAATTATGGAATTAAATTGGATACTCACTTCTATTACNNCTAAAGGATTAATGAATAGAGCTCACGCTTATAAANCAATGCAGGATGCAACGAGTGGAAAAGATAAAGANNAAAANGTTCAAATGGGTTTATTCAATTACCCCATCTTAATGTCATCAGATATTTTAATTTTTAACGCTGAGTTAATTCCTGTTGGCAGTGATCAAAAACAGCATATTGAAATGACTAGAGATATTGCTAACAAATTCAATTTAACCTACGGATCATTTTTTAATTTACCAAAGCCTTTGATTGATAAAACAACATCATACCTACCTGGATTGGATGGCAACAAAATGTCAAAAAGCTACTCAAACTATATTGATTTATTCTCAGAAGAAAAAAAACTACAAAAACAAATAAATCAAATTAAAACCGACTCACTAGAACCAGGGGAAAAAAAACCACAAGATTCAACTCTCTATAAATATTTTAAATGTTTTGCCAACGAAAAAAATATAAAACAAATTGATAAATATTTTAACGAAGGAATGGGATGGGGAGACCTAAAAAAAGAATTATTTGAATTGATTAACCATGAAATAGCTCCAGCAAGAGAGAAATATTTTAATTTAGTCAATAATCCACAAAAAGTAGAAAAGCTTTTAAAAGAAGGTGAGTCAAAAGCTTTAAAGATTGCCTCCAAAAATCTTAAAGAGATAAGAGCGTTGGTAGGTATTAAAGCTTTATGACTAGTAAAAAAAATATAATTTCCTTTCCGGATAATTTAAATATTAAACTTTCGGGAATCGATACCATGCGTTTGCATGAACACGGTCAGGCAATTTTTGTGCATTTGTCTTTTGATGAAAAACTAAATTCCATCCAAAGTTCTTTTCTTATAAAGCAGATATTAAAGAAAGGAATGCTTGATTTTCAGTTAACTGATTTTATGTTCAATAGGGCGAAAGGATTTCACGGTCCATTCAAAAGTAAACTATTAAAAAATTCAGATTTTAAAAAAATTGATGAACATTTTTTTTTTGAATCAATTTATAGAATTATTTCAAAAGAAAGAAAAGACACTCCTTTAATTTCAGACGAACGTAAAAATACTTTTTTAGAAAAAATTGAATTAATGACTAAGAAAGAAACAGATTTTTTTATTTTGAACAAAAAACTAGCAAATGAACCAAAAAGATTCGAACATGAGTGGAGTCATGCTTTAACTGAGTATCACGAATTTCTTATATTGAATTATTCCTCTAACAATATTTTTTGTCTTTTACTGGCATATGACTGAAAGAAAGAAGACTCCCAGTTCTATCTGGGTCCTGTCTGCTGCTTTAGCTTGCATTGGAGCAGGACAATCTACAATATTTATCCTTGTTCCCCAAGAAATTAGATCATTGGGATTCAATGAATTTCAAGTTGGTTTAATTTTTTCCATCTCAGCATTGGCTTGGATCTTTTTTAGTCCATTTTGGGGTAGGTTAAGTGATCGTATCGGAAGAAGTAAAGTTTTTATGCTTGGGATTATTGGCTTTGCTATATCTTTGTTTCTTTTTGCAGCAATAATAAAATTTGCACAACTTTATCCTATATCGTTCTCTTTATTATTTGTTTTACTTATTTCTGCAAGACTTATAAATGGACTTCTAGGTAGTGCAGTTAGACCTTCTGCAGGAGGAAGAATTGCAGATATAACCGATACAACAAATAGAACATCTGGATTTGCAAGATTAGATGCCGGTTGGCAATTTGGAGTGGTTCTAGGACCAGTTGCTGTAGGATTA
>NZFZ01000034.1 GCA_002689405.1 Gammaproteobacteria bacterium
TGTCAGTTTGATTCCTGTAAATTTTCAGAATAGCTATTGAGCAATAATTAAATTTTGTTTGTCGCCTAGCCACCTATCAAGAAGAATTTTAGATATTTCCTCGTCTTTCTGATTTAAGCCTTCCACCAGTTTTTCTGCTTTTTTTATTAAGTGAGCATCTCTAGATAAATCTGAGATTTTAAGTTCTATTCCTCCAGATTGTTTTGTGCCTAAAATTTCTCCGGTACCCCTTAATTTCATATCAATCTCTGAGATTTCAAATCCATCATTTGTCGATTTCATTGCTTCGAGTCGAGCCTTAGCAATTTCACCAATCTCTCCGTGATAAATCAGTACACAATAAGCATCTAAATCTGCTTTCCTNCCGACTCTCCCTCTTAACTGGTGTAATTGACTCAAACCCAGTCTTTCGGCATTTTCAATAACCATCAAACTGGCATTAGGAACATCCATGCCCACTTCAATAACGGTCGTACAGACCAATACATCAGTTTTTCCACTTCTAAAATTCTCTATTGCCTTATCTCTTTGATCTTTTGAAAGTTTGCTATGCACAAGACCGATATTCAAACCATTCGTATTTTCTTTAATCCATTCTTTGGCTTCATCTGCAGCTTGAACATCTAGATTTTCGGATTCTTCAATCATCGTACAGAGCCAAAAAACTTGATTACCGGATTTACATACGGTCTCCAATCTTTTAACTATTTCGTCTTTCTTCTTATCGCTATAGACCAAGGTTTCTACCGGTTTTCTGCCTGGCGGCAATTCATCTATTTTTGAGGTTTCCAGATCAGCAAAAATTGTCATTGCTAAAGTTCTTGGTATGGGCGTAGCGGTCATGAATAATTGGTGGGGCATTATTTGGTCGGAACTTTTCTTTACCAAATCAAATCTTTGCTTAACGCCAAACCTTTGCTGTTCATCAACTACAACAAGACCTAGATTTTTCATTTTCACTTTATCTTGAAAGACTGCATGCGTGCCAATCAAAATATCAATTACGCCATCTTCTAAGTCCTGATAAATTCCTCTTCTTTTCGAAATAGGCATTTTCCCAGTTAGTAATTCAATATTTATATTTGAGTTTTTAAACCATGCTGAAAAGTTTTTGAAATGTTGTTCGGCTAAAACCTCTGTGGGACAGAGCAGAACAGATTGAGTATTGTTTTTTGCAGAGATGTACATGCTCACGGCTGCTACTACTGTTTTTCCTGATCCCACATCACCTTGGACCAATCTCCTCATAGGCTTGGCAAGAGATATATCATCTGAAATTTCTTTAATTGTTCTCTCTTGAGCATTGGTTAATTTNAAAGGTAAATTTTCTTTGAATAACTGTACTTCTTTTATGGAAATTGGCATTTGTTTTGCTTTGAGCTTGTTTATTTTTTCGGAGGCGATTTTGACTCCTATTAGATTTGTTGCCAATTCTTCTACTATTAAACGTTCTTGTGCTTCGTGCTTGTAACTATTGATTTTAATAATGTCATCTTCAACAGAAGGACCATGAATTTTCAGCAAGGCATCTTTAACAGATAAAGAGCTTATTTTTTGTTGTTTAAAAATTGAATCAATCTCTTTTTCGTTGAGATTCAGTTCCTCAATTTCTTTTAAACATTCCTTGATTATGTTTCTTGTTCTAAATTGAGTCAGCTTTGTGGAGCCGAGAGAATAAATTGGCGTGAGAGTATTATCCAAAACAGGACGCTTGGATGATGCAAAGATTTTATAGCTGGGATGAAACACCTGAAGCAAAGAACCGTTGGTCCTAATAACGCCATAGCCTCTAAGATGCAGACCAACTTTAAAAGCCTTTGCTTGGGCAAATGAAAAGTAGAATAACCTAATTTGTAAAAATCCTGTGCCGTCAGATATTCTTGCCATAAAAGATCTTCTGCCTGGAAATATGGTTTTGCTTTCAAGAATTTCACCCTCAAACTGAAATGCTTCTCCTGNAGTTAAATCTTTTATGGAAGTTAATTTCGTTCTATTTTCATATTTTTTGGGCAACAAAAAGAGGGCGTCTTGGATATAGTTAATACCAATTTTATTNANCTCTTCTTTAACCTTGGGACCAACCCCTTTTATTTCTGAAATTTTTTTTTGAAGCGATTTACCTTTCACTCTTTAAAAGCAATGGTTTCGATTTCTACTGAACTTCCTTTTGGTAATTTTGACACTTCATATGCAGCCCTTGCAGGATAAGGTTTTGAAAATATGTTGGCCATTATTTCATTTACTTTTTCAAAGTGACTTAAGTCTTCAAGCAATACAGAAAGCTTAACTACATTTGAAAAATCCATTCCATCGGCCTTTAAAATTTGATGAATATTCTCAAAAACTTGATTGATTTGATTTTCAATTCCTTCTACCAATTCCATTGTTGAGGGATTTAAAGGTATCTGACCAGAAATAAACAAAAAACCATTAACCTTCACAGCTTGGGAATAAGTCCCAATAGCCTTTGGGGCATTTTCCGTTTCAATTATCTTCATTTATTTCCTCTTCAATAATTGGAATGGTGGCATTTCTTTGCTCCCAGCTATGAATTCTTGTAGCTGATATGACAAAGTCTTTTCGACGCAATCTTCTTAGTATTTTTGCCAAATGATTTCTATCCGCAACTGCGAGCAAAATATAAAGATCAACCTTGTTTCCAGCAGGAGGATCACTTTTTATGCTTTCAATGTTAGTCGAGTATTCTGCGATTACTGCTGAAACTTCTGCAAGTATTCCAGCTTTATCTTCTGCAACAATTTTTATCTCCACTGAAAAGTCTCCTGACAGAGCATCCTCCCATTGCACCGGCGAACACAAAGCAGGGTCATGACGAATTGGTAAGATGTTTTTACATCTTTCTTGGTGAATAACAATGCCTCTGCTTGTTGAAAAGTGAGCAATTACATGATCTCCTGGAATAGGGCNACAACAACTTGAATAAGTTACTACCAAACCTTCCGCGCCTGTAATTTGTAAGTTAGAGAATTGAATTTCTTCATTTTCTTTCTCATTGAGAAATTGCATGATTTGTTGAGCAACAATCAAACTAGATCTTTTTCCTGAGCCAATGCTTTCAAGAAGCTCTCTTACGCTTTTATAGTTTAAGGAGGTCAGAAGCTTTTTCATTTTATTTTTAGGAACATCTCTAAGTTTTGTCTGATGAGGAAATAAAGACTGTTCTAAAAGCCGTTTACCAAATTTTCGGGACTCTGACTCTTTAAGACTCTTTAAATTATGGCGAATAGCCGATCTTGCTCTGGATGTTCTAATGAAATCCAACCAGCTTGGGTTTGTTTGTGGNACTTTATCCGTAATAATTTCTACTGTCTGACCGCTTTCCAAAGGAACGCTCAAAGGAGCAAGGTTTTTGTTGATTCTGCAACCGCTACAATGAAGTCCAATATCTGAATGCAAAGCGAAGGCAAAATCTATTGGTGTAGAATCCTTAGGCAAATCAATGATATCTCCTTGAGGGGTAAAAACGTAAACCTCGTTGGATACCAACCCTGTTTTGATAACTTCAACAAAATCTGAAGCATCTTCTGATCTAGCATTTATTTCCATCAAACCATTAACCCACCTTCTTGCTCTGGCTTGAACTGGATTATCTTTTGCTCCAGATTTATAAACCCAATGAGCTGCTATTCCAAACTCAGCTAATTCATCCATTTCACTAGTCCTAATCTGAATTTCAACAGGCAATCCTTCAAAAGTTATGATCCCGGTGTGAAGTGATTGATAAGAATTAGATTTTGGAATTGCTATATAGTCTTTAAATCTTCCTTCGATAGGATTGAAGGCATTATGTATTACACCTAAAGCCTTATAACAATCCATGACATTCGATGTAGTTATTTTTAAAGCGTAAACATCCAAAACTTCTTTCAAAGTTTTTGACTGTCTTTTCATTTTTTTATAGATACCGTAGAAATGCTTTCTTCTGCTGGAAATAACACAATCTAAATCTTGCTCTTGTAATTTTTGATCTATGGATGTTTCAACTTTTGTTAGGATTTTTTTTCTGCCTCTGGTATTTCTCTTTACAGCTTCCTCAATGACTCTAAATCTCAGTGGATATAAAATTTCAAAGGCCAAGTCTTCAAGCTCTCTATAAATTTGATGCATTCCCAATCTGTGGGCAATTGGGGCATAAATCTCAATAGTTTCATTGGCTATTCTTAATTTTTTTTCTTTGCTAAGGAATTTTATTGTTCTCATGTTATGCAATCTATCCGCAAGCTTCACAACAATGACTCTTATATCTTCTGACATTGCAAGAACCATTTTTTGAAAACTTTCAGCTTGCAAATCTTTTTTTGAAGTTAATTCAACTTTATCTAGCTTGCTAACACCATCAACTAAGTTAGCAACTTCTTTATTAAATTCCTTCTTTAAAAAGGTCTTTGGAATACCTGAATCTTCAATAACGTCATGAAGCATTGCAGCAGATAAACAATCTTGATCCATCTTTAATTTTCCAAGTATTTCTGCAACAGCAAGAGGATGAGACACATAAGGATCTCCACTAACTCGAAATTGACCAGAATGAGCATTTGCAGCAAAAAAATAAGCTTTTTTTACTTGCTCAAGTTGATCTTGATCAAGGTACTTTCCCAGATTTTGGGTAAGTTTATTAAGGTTGTCAGTCTCAGTTGCCATCAGCAAAGAGAGTTTATCAAAAAAAAGTTATTCTATGCCTTCTTCGTCGTCTGAAGTTAATTGGTCAGAGAGTTCTTCTTCAAAAGCATCAAAATTGAAGCTGTCTATGTTTTCCAGAGTTACAGTTCCAGCAGCAATTTCTCGAAGAGCAATTACTGTAGGCTTATCGTCTTCTGGGTCAATGGTAGGCTCTCTTCCGTCTATAGCCAATTGCTTAACTCGCTTTACAGCAAGTTTAACCATTTCATATCTATTGGGGATCTGTTTTAAACAATCTTCGACAGTAATTCTAGCCATGCAATAACCTCTTGAGGAACTGGATTCTACTTAATTTTTATTGATTATTCTACTAATCTTTTGATCAAGTCTTTAGATACCCTTGAATTAAAATCTGAGGTTGAAATATTTTCAAAAAGAATTTGAGAAAGGTCTTCAAAGGCTNTATCAAAATCATCATTTAAGATTAAATAATCGTATATTTCAGATTTACTGATTTCTTTTTTTGCCTCTGAAAGTCTATTTTCTATCGATTCAGGAGAATCTAGATTTCTTTTGATAAGTCTTTTTTTTAAATCGTCTAGAGATGGAGGAACTAAAAAAATAAGCTTAGCATCACCGAAAAGCTCTTTAACAGCATAAGCACCTTGCCAATCCAATTCTAAAATTAAGTTTGAGTTATTGTATTTTGTTTTTATTTCTTCCTTTGAAGTGCCATAGAAATTCCCAAAGACAGTTGCGTATTCAACATATTCTTCNTTTTTAATTTTATCTTTGAAATCTTTTTCNGATAAANAATAATAATCTNTGCCTTCNANATCTCCNTGACGTTTTTGTCTCGAAGTATCCGAAATACTTTTTTCAAAGTTCGCAGATCTTGAATCTTCAAAAAGTTTATTTATTAAAGATGTTTTGCCACCTCCCGAAGGACTGGAAATAACAAAAAGTTTGTGGAGATTTTCAGGCATTGATAAAGTATGGAAACGTTGAAACCAATATGCAAGATTTTTTAGATAAAGCCATTGAATTAGAAGCACTAAAGTTTGGAAGCTTTAAACTGAAATCTGGCTTGGAAAGCGATTATTTTTTTAATATTGCTGCTTTTTTTGATTCTGAATCACTTTCTTTTTTAGCTGATTGTTATGTATCTAAAATATTAGACTTGAAGATAGATTTTGATTTATTTTTTGGCCCCGCTTACAAGGGCATTCCCTTGGCGTCTGTCGTTGCAACAAAATATTTTGAAGCAACAAAAAAAATTATCCCTTTAGCTTTTGACCGCAAGGAAGAGAAAAGTCATGGCGAAGGAGGAATCATTATGGGAAATTTGGAAGGAAAGAAAGCTTTATTGATTGATGATGTTTTAACCGCTGGAACTGCCATAAAGAACTCAATAGAAATCATCGAAAACAACAGAGGGACTTTTGCAGGAGCATTAGTAGCTTTGGATAGAGAAGAACCTTATGATTCGGACAAAACTTTTCAGGAGTTTTATGCTGAGCAAGGCATTAAAATANATTCAATAGCAAAAATTTCGGAACTTAAAAAATAAAAAATGTTTAGTGGAATAGTTCAGGCTNTATCAAAGAAGGTAAAATTTAAAGAAAAGGATTANGGNTATAAGNTATCCGTCACNGTNCCTGCTAATTTCACAAAAAAATTAAAGAAGGGCGATAGCGTCGCAGTCAATGGNGTTTGCCTAACAGTAGTTNATTTCAAAAAAGACNTGATTGAATTTGATGTCGTACANGAGTCAATAAAATTAACNAACATCTCAGAGAAATTTTCTTCNATACCATTNAACTTAGAAAGGTCATTNAAAGTAGGCGATGAAGTAGGAGGNCATTTTGTNTCNGGTCACGTTCATAANATTNCTGAAATAATAAGTTTTGAGAANAAAAAAGAAAGAATTCTNAAAATNAAANTNCCTTCTAATTTGAAAGGATACATTTTCAAAAAAGGGTATGTTTCTATAAATGGAATCAGCCTNACTGTNGTNAATGTGACAAATAATTTTTTTACAATTTCTATAATTCCAGAAACTATTTCTAAAACTAATTTATCTTTCCTNAAAAAAGGTGATTTTGTAAANGTTGANGCAGACCAACAAACNATTTCTATAGTTGAGACTGTNAAAAAATTAACTTAAAGCTTTTTTTACTAATTGGCTAACAACNCCAGCATCTGCTTTACCGGCGATNAAAGGTTTNANAGACCCCATTACTTTGCCCATATCTTTCATATCCTGNGCANCAACNTCAGAGATAATTTTAGAAACTAATTCAGAAACCTCTTCNTCTGACATTTGTTCNGGTAAAAATTCNNTAATGATTTCTATTTCNTGTTTTTCTTTGTCAGCCANTTCTTGNCTTTTNGCTTGNTCAAATTGTGNGATTGCNTCATTTCTTTGTTTAATCATNTTTTCAAGAATTGAAGTAATNTGAAGTTCATNAAGNTCTGACTTTTCTTCAATTTCAANTTTTTGAATTTCNGCNAGAATCATTCTCAAAACAGTAGTTNTAAACTTGTCACCANCTTTCATAGAAATNGTGACTTGAGTTNTAATCAAGCTTTTAAGATCTTTGGACATTTAGACTCTTGCTCTCAAAGGNGGCATTTTGCCNAACTTTCTTCTTTTNGCTTGTCTTTTTACTGCTGCTGCAGCTTTTCTTTTCCTNACNGAGGTAGGTTTTTCGTAAAATTCTCTTTTTCTTATTTCNGAAATGATTCCAGCTTTATCNCAAGACCTTTTAAATCTTCTGAGTCCAGAATCGAAAGATTCGTTATCTTTTAGCTTTATAATAGGCATATTTATATTAGGCAGGCAATTCTATAGAGAGTTAAGATATTTTGCAAAATAACTTTTAATTTTAATGAAAATATTAGGAATAGAGACTTCGTGCGATGAAACTGGAATTGCTTTATATGACGGTAAAGCCAATCAAGTTATATTCGAAGCTTTATACAGTCAGGCAGAAGAGCACGATTTGTATGGAGGGGTAGTTCCTGAGTTAGCCGCCAGAGATCATATTAATCGGCTCTTGCCTTTATTAAAAAATAAAATGAATGATTCAAGCATCTTCATGGAAGAGATAGAAGCAATTGCCTTTACCAATGGTCCCGGTTTGAGAGGCCCTTTAATGGTTGGAGCAGGCTTTGCAAACTCTTTATCTTATGCCTTAGATATTCCTGTGATACCAATACATCATATGGAAGCACATTTGATAATGGCAAAATACGATGCAGACGATTTAACTTATCCTTTTATTAGCTTATTAGTCTCAGGAGGACATACTTTAATAGTTAAAGTTTCTTCACCCAATGCATATAAAGTCATTGGACAAACAAAAGATGATGCTGTGGGTGAGGCTTTTGATAAAACAGCAAAATTATTGAAATTGGGTTACCCGGGTGGTCCAGAAATTGAAAAAAGNGCTTTGCTATCTGAAGGAAAACATCGCTTTTCTTTTCCTCGACCCATGATTGATTCTAAGGACTTAAATTTTAGTTTCAGCGGCCTAAAAACAGCTGTACTTTATAAGGTGAAGGATTTATCTGAAAAAGAAGACCTTTCAGAGCGTACAGTAAACGATATTGCTTTTGAGTTCCAAAATGCTGCAATAGATTGTCTAGTTAAAAAATCCCTCAAAGCATGCAAAATTGAACATAGTCAATCGCTTGTTTTGTCGGGCGGAGTTGCTGCTAATAAATACCTTAGGGAAGAACTAGAAAAGCACAAAGGAGCAATAAATCTTTATTATCCAGATCAAAAACATTGTACCGATAATGGACTAATGATTGCTTATGCAGGTTTCCAAAAAATTAAAGAGCNAACCAAAGATTTTAGTATTGATGTTNCACCNAGATGGAGTTTAGAAAATGTCCAATAAGATTTTTGTTAACGATTTAGAAATTGAAGCCATAATAGGAATCTTTGACTGGGAGAGAGAGGTTAGGCAACTCATAAAAATNTCTTACGAAGTAGAAGTAAAAATTAATAAAGCTTTNAAGTCAGACAATATAGAAGATACTTTTGACTACAAAAGAACATCAAAGAAAATAATTAAATTTGTAGAGAAATCATCTTTTCAGCTTATTGAAGCTCTTGCAGAAAACGTTTCAAAAATTATCATGCAAGATGANAAGGTTTTGAATCTTTCTCTTTCTGTTTCCAAGCCCGGCGCACTTCGNGGATCAAAAGAAGTAGGGCTTACAATTTTTCGCTCAAGATAATGCCAAAAATATATTTAAGTCTTGGNAGTAATATCAAACCAGAAGAAAATTTAAATAAAGCAAAAGAACTTTTAANCCAAGAGTATCAATCAGAAAAAGAATCGAAAATTTATAAAACAAAATCAGAGGGCTTTGAAGGCGAAGATTTTCTCAATCAGGTAATTTGTCTTTTGACCGAGGATTCTCCAGACAGAGTGGTTGCTACGTTGAAAGACATCGAAAAAAAAATTGGCAGAAAAGATAGAACAGAAAAGTTTTCCGATAGGGAAATAGATATTGATTTATTGCTCTACGGAAACTATGTAGGCAAAGTTCTAGGCAAAGACATACCNCACAAAGACATTGATCTATATAGATTTGTACTGGAGCCTTTAGCAGAAATTGCTCCTGACTTGATACATCCGAAGTATCAAGAAAAAATCTCAGAAATTTGGCAAAAGAAGTTAAATAGCTTCACCTAGATTTCTAGCTTTTGCAAAAAGATTGTCTTCGTCTTTTTTCAAAAATCTACAAGCAAAACCTAATAAAACTATCGGAACTAATAAAACTATCAAGGACTGAGCAAGAGCTTGTTTTAAGCNAATTGCTTCGGCCATTGATTTATTNATTCCTTCAGTAAGAAATTGTATTGTATAGATATCACTCAGCATACCTGTTAAATATGGTCCTAGAGCTAATCCACCCATGCTAAGCATCAAAATAAAAAATGCACTTGCTACAGCTCTTAACCTTGGCAAAACAAGCTCAGTTACTGTTGATGCAGCACAGCCTAACCAAGCAGTCGAAGAAACATGGTAGAAAAATTTCCATGCAAAAGAGATATTGGCCTCAGGAGAATATAAAAATCCTAAACCTGTAATTGCCGTACCTAAGGCAGATGCCATTATTAAATAAAGCTTCCCGTTTATGTATTTTTCTCTAAGTTTATCTCCAACAAAGCCACCCCCAATAACTCCTACCATCGATCCAAAAGCAGTAATTAAGCCATAGATAACACCAACCTCAGAAGCTGTCATACCAAAATTTCTTATATAAAAAGCAGGACCAAAAGCACCCAATGCATAGGTAACGAAAGTAATGAAAGGAAAAGCTAAGANACCAAGTAATAAAGCCTTACTTTTAAACATNAATTCAAAAGCAACTTTATCTCNAATCCTCAGTCCTTGAATCCAATTACACACTANATAAAAACCTATNCCAAAGGCAATCCACTGCAAATAATCNCCGGTTGTTTGAATTAACCAATAAGCACCAGATAAAACAAAAATCAGCAAAACAAAATTTCTTATTAACTCTTTCTGTATATTTTCAGCCTGAAGTAGACCAACAGGAGTCAATCCTACTAGCTCTCCAAAAGCTGCTCTTAGGGGATTTTCTTTTTTGGTTTCTGTTAAGCCTTCGCTTAACCCTCTAGGAGGTTCCTTTATCTGCCATGTTATTAAAGCCAATAAAATACCTGGCAGGCCAACTGCCATAAAAGCTACTTGCCATCCTTTTAGCCCAAAGGGAGCCTCAGATATTATTGGAAAAGCTTCATTCCAATTATCTACTATCAACCCTCCAATGAATATACCTATTCCAGAGCCTATGTAGAGTCCACTAGCGTATATCGATAATACTGTTGCTCTTACTTTTGGAGAGAAATAGTCTGATAAAAGTGAATAAGAAGCTGGTGATGCACTGGATTCTCCAATACCAACACCAAATCTGTAAATGGATAATGATAAAAAGGACTTTGCAGTTCCTGATAAAAATGTCATTAAACTCCAAAAAGCCAAACCTAAACTTATTAAATTTTTTCTATTCCAAGTGTCAGCAAGTTTACCCATTGGGATTCCAACCACAGAGTAAAAGACTGCAAAAGCAGTTCCATACAAGAATCCAATATCACTATCAGAGATGTTTAAGTCTGCTTTTAAATCTTCTGCGAGAATGGTTAAGATTTGTCTATCAATGAAATTAAAGACATAGACTATGACAAGTAAAATTAGAGCAAATTTTGCGCTACGACCACCAACTTCTGGAATAGAAGGATTATTCATTAGACTTATTTATTAGCCTACTATTGCAGTAGCAGAGCCAGTAATAACAGTAGCGCCGTCTTGATTCTTTGTCTCGATAGCAATTTCAGCAAGGGTTAAGCCATCCTCTTCTTTGATATCTATGATTGTTGCAGTACTTTCTAGAGAATCTCCAGGCCAAACTTGATTGGTAAAACGAACGCCATATTTTTTAAGGGCGCCATCACCAACAAAGTTTGTCAGCATTTTACCCGTCATACCCATAGATAACATTCCATGAGCAAAAACACCTGGATAACCGGCTATTTCTTTAGTGAATTTATCATCGGAATGAAGAGGGTTATAGTCACCAGATGCTCCAGCATATTGGACAATTTGCGTTCTTTTCAAATCTTCTACGATTTTTTCAGAATAAGTATCTCCGACTTTAATTTCATTTTTCTTCAACATATCCTTCTCCTAATTTTCTACAGGTTTTTCTGTAACTACACCAACAGAAGTTGCAGTGATGATTAGCTCGCCATCTTGATTTTTGTATTCGGTTACACTTTCACTAAATTTTAATTTACCAGCTCTTTTACTCTCTTTTTCCCAAGATTTTCCTGGTTTAACTTCAGCGGTGATGACATCACCCACCTTCAAAGGTTTATGATATTCATAATGCTGTTCGGCATGCAGGCCCATTGCTGCTCCACCTCCTCCAGACCCCGATGATTTCTTTCCTGTAGCTTCTTTCCCTGATCCAAACCAATTGTCACCGCCGATTTTTGGTCTTAGAAAATAGTCAGGATCAAATTGAGCACTAGATTGAATGAAAGTAGGAGGAGCAATAACATTTTCATCTTTTTCTTCGTAATATTTAGGATTTGCATCTCCGATTGACCTTGCAAACATCATAATATGACTTTTTTCGACTGGCATTTTTATTTTTGACATTTTTACCTCACTCGTTTATCAATTTCCATGCTGCATCAGCCATCATAACGGCATTTTCACCGAAAGAGTCAGCATTTTTTCCTGCTGCAGTTCCGTCTCTGACTCTGCCCATAATTCCTTGACTGATCGCTGCTAACTTAAATAAGTTAAAACCCATATACAAATTCCACTCAGACGCTATTTGATATCCGGTTTTTTCTTCGTACATTTCCAAATATTTCATTTCAGTAGGAATACCTAAATCTTTACATTGTTTTTCATCTGATAAAACTGGGTTTAGCTTGTATTGGATACAGTGATAACTAAAATCTGCAGCAGGATCTCCTAGCGTGGAAAGCTCCCAATCCAGTATTGCGCAAATTTTAAAAGTTTTTAGGTCAATCATGACGTTACTCAAACTAAAGTCACCATGAACAAGTTTTGTAGCTTTTTCGGCAGGAAGGTTTTTTGGCAACCAATCCATAAGATTGTTCATAGACTTTATTTCTCTTGTCTCTGATGCAACATATTGTTTGGACCATCTTCCAACTTGTCTGCCAACATAATTACCAGGTTTTCCAAAAGTTTCCAGCCCTATACTTTCATGATCAACACTGTGTAAGAGTGCAATTGTTTCGTTCATAGAATGATAAATTCTCTGTCTTTCTTCATTGGATCCTTGTGGAATATGAGGCTCCCACATTACCTCCCCATCTACAAAACTCATCAGAAAAAATTCCGTTCCAATAATCGATTCATCTTCACAATGTATATAGGCTTTTGGAACTGGAACATCAGTTTTATTCAATGCAGCAATTACTTTATATTCTCTATCAACTGCGTGCGCAGATTTCAAAAGCTTCCCAGGAGGTTTCCTTCTTAGGACATAAGATTCTTTTTGAGTTTTCAAAAGGTAGGTAGGATTAGATTGACCCCCAACAAATTCTTCAATTGAATTTATTTTTCCAAATTTTTCTAAATTGTCATTGAGATATACTTCAAGTTTATTTTGATCTATTTCGTGCCTGTCAGATATTCTTTTTGTACCTGAATATTCCCCTTTGAATTTACTATCCATGCTTTTCTTAAAAGATTAAATATACATCAATTTAAAGATCTGCCGCCATCAATTTTTAAGATCTGACCGGTTACGTAGGAAAATTTAGTCAACCCAACTACTGCCTCAGATATGTCTCTTTCTGTGCCGATTCTGTTAAGAGGAATTTCACTTAGCAGTTCTTGTTCTTGTGATGATCCGTCGGAAGGCAACAATATTGCTCCAGGAGCAATGGCATTTACTCGAACTTCGGGAGCAAACTCCCGCGCAAGAGTTTTAGTTAAATTTTCAAGTCCTGCTTTTGCCATAGAATAAATGACGTAATTTTTCATTCCTCTATTAACCATTGCATCAGATATATTAATTATTAATCCCTTAGATGCTGTAAGCATTTTTTTACAGTGCCTTGATAACAAAAATGGGCCTCGTAAGTTTGAGTTAAATAGGTCATCCCAATCAGAGTAGTTATGATTTTCTATATCCGTTTTAAAAAATGATGAAGCATTATTTACTAAAACATCAAGAGAATTAAAATTATTACTGATCTTACTTACGAGCTCTTCCACTTGCTCGAAGTCATTTAGGTCTAAGCTAAAAATTTCACAACTGCCTTCTCTTAATTTGTTTAATTCTGATTTGAGAACTTTTGCTTCATTTTCTGATTTATTGAAGTGACATATGATGTTGTAACCATTTTCATGCAATTTTTTACATATATCTTTTCCTATTCTTATTGCTCCTCCAGTGATTAATGCAGTTTTATAAGTCATTTTTTTTATCCTGAATTACTTTTAATCTTTCATGAAATATTTTTTCTTTAATTTCTTCAGCCACAAGGCCTGAAACTTTTACTTTTACTTTTTTAAGTTCTTTCAAGAGAGATTTCCAATTTTTAATTCTTTGAGAAGAAATTATTTTTAACTTTTGAAATAAGTCTAATGAATTTAACAAATTTGATTCGTTCCTAAAAAAATTCATTCTATTAAGGCTTGTTAAAAGTTTTTTTTCATCAACATTTTTCTTTTTAATGAATTGAAATAATTCATTAAACGTTTTTCTAAAATTTGAAATTTTATTTGGTACCCTAATCTTTCTTTCAAGAATTTTCGCATAATTAGAATTTAGATTAATTATCGCCCATTTTTCAAGAACCATATTTCTTTCATTATCCATCCTTTTAAGAAACTTAAGATTTTTTGAGTAGATTTTTTCGAGCCCATCAAAATATTTGAGAGCCCCAACTTTTTTAAGAGTTGTAAAATATTTACTTGAATTTTTATAACCTAGAGCCTTTTGCGTTTCATCCCAAATTCTTTCTCCAGAAAGAAAATTTATTTCATTATTTAATGACATTTTTTTTAAAACCTTTAAGGAATCTTTGGAAATTGAAAAATTAAAATCAGCCAGTTTTGATTTAAATCTTGCAACTCTAAAAAGCCTTAAAGGATCTTCAGAGAAAGCTTTGGAAACTATTTTAATCCTTCTATTTTTTAGGTCTTTAATACCTCCAAAAGGGTCATATAATTTTCCAGACTCATCTTTGGCAATAGCATTTATTGTAATGTCTCTTCGTTTTAAATCCTCATTTAGAGAAATATTAGATTTTGTATTAAAAGAAAAATTTTTATGACCTTTTCCTGTTTTTATTTCTTTTCTGGCTAAAGCATATTCTTCTTTTGTCTTAGGATGCAAATAAACTGGAAAGTTTTTTCCTACTTGTTTAAAGCCTCGTTTAATCATTTCTTTATGAGACGAATTTATAACAACCCAATCTTTTTCACTAAAAGGAATCCCTAATAACTCATCCCTAATTGCTCCGCCTACTAAGAAAATTTTCATCCTTGCTTACTTTTTATCACAAATTTTTTTTGATCTTCTAATCTTAAAAATGTTAGTTCTTTTCCCCAACAACATCCAGTATCTAAAGCAATGATATTTGATATATCTGTTTTACCCTGAAGAGCCGCCCAATGACCAAACACCAAAAAATCAACGTCTTCCATTATTTTATTTTCTTTTTTAAACCAAGGAGCTAAATTTGAAGGAATGTTCTTTTTTCTACCTTTAAAAGAGAAATTAGGGTATCCATTTTTGTTCACAACCCTAACTCTTGTAAAAAAATTTATTAAGCCACTAAAAGAGTTAATGGAATTGAAATTTTTTTTATCTTCAAAAATATTTTTTAAACTGTTTTTTGGATTCTTAATTAATTCCAACCCATAAAGCTTAGACAAAGTTTCAGCATTTTTAAGAGTCATGTCTCTTGGAATGCCTGCATGAACCATGGCAACTTTGATGACTTTTTTTTTAGTTAGAATCTTTTTTGAGAAAATAAAAGGCTGTTGTAAAAGAAATCTAGCCATTTTTAAACTTTTTTTGTGAAACATTTGAGATTGAAAAGTATCATCATCACTTTGTTTTTTATTATTGAAGAAACAATTTAGATAATGCAAGTCATGATTACCTAAAACTAAGTGAACCGAATCTTTAATTTTAAAAACATACTCTAAAACTTTTAAAGAGTCTGGACCCCTATTAATTAGATCGCCTGTTATCCATAAAAAATCTTTTGAACTTTCAAACTTTATTAGCTCTAAACCCTCTATAAACTCTTCAAAACAACCTTGAATATCTCCAACTACGTAATTAGCCATCATCCTTCACCAATGCAGATATTTGAAGATATTCATTTAAAGATAATTCGTCTGGACGTAGGTTTAAATTAAGATCTAAATTGTTGATAGTTTCTTTTTCGAGGATATCTTGAAGAGAATTAGAAATTTTTTTTCTTTTTTTGTTGAATAAGGCTCTAGTAACCTTCTTTAGATTTTGTAACTCTTTTTGATTTACTTCTCTTTTCTTCGGGGAAAATTTTACAAATAAGCTATCTACTTTGGGCATGGGATTAAAAAATTCTTTTGAAACTTCTTTTATAATTGTGACCTCGTATAAATATTTACAAATAACACTTAGCCTCCCATAGGATGAAGTCTTTTCGTTTCCAGCACATCTTAAAGCAAACTCTTTTTGAAGCATGAAATGTATATCAAGTATTTTTTCATAATGCTTTTCGCACCAATCTAAGATTGGACTTGATATGTTGTATGGAATATTGCCGACAACTCGAAACTGATTTGAAGCATAAATTTCTGAGGCGTTTAGTTTCAATATATCTCCATCGATAAAAGCGTTTCTATTTTTTGGAAACTTGTTTCTTAAAAAAACTAATAAGTCTTTATCTAATTCTATTCCAAAATAAGAATCGCAAATATTTATTAGGTTTTTTGTTAAGTCTCCCTTGCCCGGACCAATTTCTAAAAGCCTATCGTTACTATCAACATTGATAAGATTTACTAAATCTTCTAATAGTTTTTTGTCTGATAAGAAGTTTTGCCCAAATCTCTTTTTTGCTTGCATTTTAAAGCAGCGAAACCGATGTTTTTAAAGCTTCGTCCATGCTAGAAAAATCAGCTTTATTTTTTCCTGCTATTTCATAAGCAGTTCCATGATCTACTGAAATTCTAATAAAAGGTAATCCCAAAGTTACGTTTAGCGTATTGCCAAAACCCATTGATTTTATAACAGGCAAACCCTGATCATGATACATGGCTAGAAAAACATCATATTTTTTTATGTTTTTTTCGATAAATGCGGTATCAGCAGATATTGGACCATGAACGTTTTCTTTAGAAGAATTCACAAAAGGCTTTAAAATTTCTTCTTCTTCATGACCTATATAGCCGCCCTCACCAGCATGTGGATTTAAACCTAGAAGACATATTGAGGGATTTTTAATTTTCCAAGTATTTTTAAATTCTGCAGAAATAATCGAAACGGTTTCTTCTAAGTTCTTTTTTGATATTTTAGATGGAACTTCAGATAGTGGAATATGTGTCGTAAGAAGCGCAATCTTAAGTTTTTTATTCATTAAAAGCATCACTACTTTTTTTGCATTAGAAATATCCGCAAGAAATTCAGTATGACCAGAGAATTCAAACCCAGATTCATTAATCAATTCTTTATTGATTGGCCCGGTAATAAGACCTTTGAATTCTTTTTTGAGACAGCCTAAAGCGCCATAGGAAAGGATATCAATTATGTAGTTTGCATTAGCTAAGTCTGGCACACCTAAAGAAACCTGATTTTGAAGAGGAAAATGTTTGAAAGCCACTCCTTTTTCTTTTGAGCTTTCATCGATTAAATTCAGATCAATATTATTTTTATCAATCAAATCCAAATATAAAGTTTTGTCTCCTGCTAAAACAAAATTATTTTGAATGTCTTTATTTTTTGATAAAGCTTTTAGAGTTATTTCAGGACCAATACCAGAGGGATCGCCTGGAGAAATAAAAAATTTCGTCATGAAGAGATTTTAATATCTACAAAGGCCTCTGATCTAATTTCTTCAAGAGTGTTATTTAGTTGTTCTCTATATTTTCTTTGAAATAGAATCCCGTATGCTTTATCTTTTAAAAGATCATCAGATATATTTTTTTCTCTTCTATCCAAAACTTTTAAAATATGCCATCCAAAAGCACTTTTGAAAGGCTTGCTAAATTTATTGATATCCGTTTTAGACATTATCTCTTCAAATTTTTTGTCATATACGCCTTTGGGAGCCCAGTCTAATTTTCCGCCATCAAGTTTAGATCCTGGATCGTCTGAATAGACTCTAGCCAAAATACTTAGTTCTTCACCTTTCGATAATCTTTCATAGAGTTCATTTATAAGGTCTTCTGCTTGTTTTTCACTTCTTATTTCTGATTCTTTAATCAGAACATGCTGAACAAGTGTCTGGGATTCGGTTTGTATAGTTTCTCCTCTTATATCTTCAAGCTGGATAATGTGTATTCCTGCCCCACTTTTAATTGGGCCGTGAATATCATTTTTTTCCATTTTATTTAAATGATCTACAAATAATGAAGGAATTTGAGACCTTGTNCGCCATCCCAAATTACCATTTCCTTCTGAGTCAAAAAGGGCAGAATATNTTTTTGAGGCTTCAANGAAAGANAGNCCATTTTTTATTTGTTCAATAATATTCTTTGCCAAATTTNNGTTTTCTATATCATTATCGCCTTTAAGCAAAATCTGGTTTATTTTATATTCAATTGTAATCAAGCTCTGACCTTCAGGAGAATTTATATAATTCATTAGTTCTTGGTCAGAAATAATTATTTTTGGACGAACNAAGCCTCCTTGGACCCTCCTAAGAATTAACTCTGTTTTAATTGCCTCTCGAAAGTCTTTGAATTGNTTTCCCTCACTTTCAATTTTCTTTCGAAAATCTTGAAGCGATAAACCATCTTGCTCAGCAAATCTGCTTAAAGATTCATTTAATTCCTGATCGCTAATTCTTACTCCAAACTTTTTTGCTTTTTGTAGCAAAATCTCATCCATGATTAATTTTTCGATTACTCTAGAAAAAATAATTTCTCTTGGCGGCAGTCTTTCTCCGCTTTCTTCAAAATTGGTAATGGTATTTTCTAATGCCTCATTTAATTCCGATTCCATAATTATTCCGTCATCCACAATTATTGCGATACGATCAATAAAGTTAATTTCTGCATGTAAAAATAACGAACAAAAGCAAAATGCTAAAAAATAATATTTCATAAACTTCTTCTTCTTAAATAATTTTCTTTTGGTCTTCCTATTGAGCCAAGGCCTTTGAGCTCAAAAAATAATCTTATCCTATCCTTATGATAATCCTTAAAAGAATCGTTTTCCAAGATACTTACCCAATCAAGTTCTAAAGTTTTCATATAAGCAAAACCCACTTTTAGGCCATTATTCTCATAATCTAATGAAAACACATTTGAAACATTTTTTTCTTGCTCAATATCATAAATGAATTTAAATCCGGCACTCCAATTTTCAGAAAAATTTAAAGCTGTAGTAAATTCCAGAGAATTTATTTCCTTTTTGTTCAGAGAAGTTTCGGCTAAATCAAAAATTTTTATGTTTTTTATGAGGTTATGTCTTAGAGAAAGTCTGTAATCTTTTGAGTCATAATTAAAGGTGTTTTTGTAAGAGCTAAAGTTATTTTCATTATCAATAGATATTTTAGATAGAAAATGCAATCTTTTATTGGTTCTGTAATCAATGTCTAACGAGAATGGATCTGGAAAATCTATCTTTAAATTTTCATAAAATAGACTTTTTGTTCCTATCGTATAAAGCTTAGAAATCTTAATATTTAATTTATTTTTTTCAGCGCCAAAAAAAGAAAGTTTAGTTCCTATATTTATGTCTTTTTGATAGCTCAAGAACATATCTCCAAAAGTTTGTCCTTCATTTATGGAAGATAGCTTTAAACCAGAATCAACTTTTTCTTCGTTAACAATTTTTTTTTGGTCCGATACTACGAAATTTAAAAAAGGTTCTATGAAAAATTTTGAGCTTTCAGTTTTTTTAAAAAACTTTAATGATTGTTCCAAATTTATAATAGGAAGAAATTTACTTGTACTTTGATTTTTAAAATCTCCATATGAATAATTTAAAGAAAGATTGGTTTTTAAAAAATAATTTTTTTTAGTAAAAGCATGAGAAATTTCTGGCTTTAAGTTGATTCTCAGAAGGTTTTGTTTGAAGTCACTCCTAAAGGCTCCACCTTTATTAAAATATGCAAAATCCATATCAAGGTGGAAATTTAAATTATCTTTATTTACAAAATAATTCAGTTTTAACCCTGGAAGTCTTTGAAATTGATTTTTTGCAAGAGGATTAGTTAGTTTGAAAGAATTCAAATCTGTTTTTATTTTCAAATTCTTACTAAAAAAATCTAAATTTACTTTTTGAGGTAAAATGTAAGTTCTCGATAAACCACTAAGAAAACTTCCTAAATCCGATAAATAAAAAGGGTCTCCTGAAGAAGAAATATCAAAATTTAAAAATATTGAATCTCTAAATTTTTGTTCATGAAAAAAATTATATGACCACCTCAGATCATCTGTTTCAAGCATCTTAAATGATGATTCATCATCTTTTAAAAAAGAAGAATTAAAATATCCTTCATAACTTTTTCCTAAGTATCTAAGTTGATTTGTAAGTCCATAACCTCTTTGAGTCATTAATCTAGGTTCAAGGGTGAGATCAAGATTTTCCTTGAGATTAAGGTAAATCGGAATTTTTACGTCAAGCCCCGATCTTTCATTAACAGAGATTTCCGGAAGAAGAATTCCGCTTTTTCTTTTCGCGCTTATGGGGAAATTTGCACTATTCAAATAAGCAAGAGTCCTACCTTGAACTTTAAGCTTACTTTTTTTTGCTGAAAGAGTGTTATTGCTGTTTAAGAATTTCAATTCTTCCGACTCAACCCACCAAATTTTATCTTCACAAGGACAGCTTGAAAATTCAACATCCTTCATGATCGTTTCATTTTCAGAAATGCTTACAAATTTTGTTTGCCCATAAAGAAACTCATCTAAGGAAGCAAAACTAATTTTTTCGCTGGAAAATACTTTATTTTTATTATCTAAACTTACCTGATCAGCTTTAAATAAAAGATTTTCTATTTTTAGAGATACGTTACCTTCTAGTAATAAAAGTTCATTTTTAGTATCAAAAGATGTTTTATCAGCCTGAAATTCAATATCAGAAGCAAATATGCTTCCAAAATAAAAAGCAGTGAAAAAAAGAAAATTAAATATCTTATTCAAGAATGCTATTTTACCTTTAAAAGTATTTAATATTAGAGATATACAGAATTTTAATTCTGTTTAAAATAATTGTTTTTATAGGAACTTTTATGAGCAAATTAACAAACAAAACTTTATTCGTTTCAGGAGCTTCAAGAGGAATCGGACTCGCAATTGCAAAAAGAGCAGCACAAGATGGAGCTAATGTGATCTTAGCAGCTAAAACAGCTGAACCGCACCCAAAGCTTCCAGGAACAATTTATACAGCTGCTGAAGAAATTGAAGAAGTCGGAGGAAAGGCTTTTCCTGTTTTATGTGATGTAAGGTTTGAAGATCAATTAGAAGAAGCAGTAAATAAGGGAGCTGATCATTTTGGGGGAATTGATATATGTGTGAATAATGCTAGCGCAATTCAATTGACTAATACCCTCCAAACCGACATGAAAAGATACGATTTGATGAACCAAATAAATGCAAGAGGAACTTTTTTAACTTCAAAGAAGTGTTTACCTTTTTTACTAAAAGCTGAAAATCCACATATTTTAAACTTGTCTCCTCCTTTGGATATGAATCCTAAATGGTTTGCAAATAGTGTGGCTTACTCGATTGCTAAATTTGGGATGAGTCTTTGTGTAT
>NZFZ01000035.1 GCA_002689405.1 Gammaproteobacteria bacterium
AATACCTACCGCACCGACTATTATGTCTGCTGAAGATATAATTTCAGGTAAATTTTTTGTTCTAGAATGACAAATCGTTACTGTTGCATTTTCATTTAATAACATCATCGCCATAGGCTTTCCCAATATAGGACTCCTTCCAACAACAACCGCAAACTTTCCCTCTAGAGGAATTTCATATTCTTTCAAGAGACGCATGATTCCATAGGGGGTACAAGAACCGTAAGCTTTTTCTTGCATACTCATTCTTCCAAATCCCAAACTAGTTACTCCATCAACATCTTTTTTTATATCTATCGCATCAAAACAAGATCTTTCATCAATATGCTCTGGAACAGGATGCTGCAACAATATTCCATGAACATCCTCATTAGAATTTAGTTCTTCAATTTTTTCGATCAATTCTGAAGTAGTTGTAGTTTCATCAAGTTCAATTTTCATAGAGTCCATTCCAACTCTTTTACAAGCATTCCCTTTCATTTTGACATAGGTCGCAGAAGAAGGATCACTTCCTACTAAAATTGTTGCCAATATAGGCGTGGGATGATTTTTAGCTTTAATTTTTTCGACACGTTTTGAAAAATCTTTTTCTGATTTTAGGGATAATTTTTTTCCGTCGAGTACTATAGCCATGGTTATTTGTTATCATACCACCGCTTAATTAAAAATTAACGGGGTGTAGCGCAGTCTGGTAGCGCGCCTGCTTTGGGAGCAGGATGTCGGGGGTTCAAATCCCTCCACCCCGACCAAAAAATAATGACTTATTTACAAAATAAAACAGCCTTAGTTACAGGTTCCTCTTCGGGCATTGGGTTTGAAATAGTTAAATATCTTTCTAGGTTTGATATGCAAATAATTATTACAGCTAGGAGAGAAGACAAATTATTAGAACTTAAAAAAGAAGTGGAGTCTAACTCAAACTCAAAAGTAATAGTTTTNGTTAAAGATTTGGCTAAATCTGAAAGTCCCCAGGAAATTTATGATTACTGTCAAAACAATAANTATAAAATTGATTTTTTAGTAAATAATGCTGGATATGGATTTACTGAANACTTTGATTCTTANGATCTTGATAAACTAGATGATTTTCTAAATGTTTTATTNAACTCTTTGGTTAAACTTACGCGTCTTTTCATCAAAGATATGAAAGAAAGAAAATCCGGNAANATTCTTCAGGTATCTTCAATTGCAGGAATAATTCCAAGCGGAAGTGGAGCTATCGGAATTTATGGGAATATAAAGAATTTTGTTAATGAATTCACTATCACGCTAAATAGTACTTACAAAAAATACAATGTGCATGNNTGNGCTCTTTGCCCCGGNTTTACAGAAACNGGCTTTAACGAAAGAGCAGGATTTAATATGCAATATTCAGACGTTCCTTCCTTGTTTTTGATGTCAGCAAAACAAGTCGCAGAGCAGGGCGTAAATGCTTGTTTAAAAGGAAAAGAAATTTATGTTGTCAGAGGAGGCTTTAATAAAACCATGATATTCATATCTAAATTCATCCCAAATAAGGTTTTAAGATTCCTCTTTGGTTCATTAGTCAATTTTGGTAAGTAAAGACTAATCGTAAGTATTTTTATACAATAGCAAAAATTCACTCCCGGTAGCTCAGCTGGATAGAGCATCTGCCTTCTAAGCAGAGGGTCGCAGGTTCGAATCCTGCCCGGGAGGCCACTAATGGTGGGCGTAGCTCAGTTGGTAGAGCACTGGTTTGTGGTACCGGTTGTCGTGGGTTCGAGCCCCATCGCCCACCCCAAAANATANANGAAGGATATTATGTTCAGTAAAAAAAATAATCTTGAGAAAAAAATTAAATTAAATATTTCATCTAANGANCTNGANNGNGATTTCAAAAAAAGNCTCNTNTCTCAGCAATCTTCCTCTGACTTAAAGGGNTTTAGAAAAGGTAAAGCTCCTTTGGANGTNATTGAAAAATNTTATGGAGANCAAATCAAACAACGACTAATCATGGATAAAATGGGNGATATCTTTTACAAAAAGATTTCTGAAGAAAACATACCTGTAGTTGGNCAGCCTAGTTTTNCTCCAGAATCTTTTGATATAAAAAAAGATATTAAATTTGAAGTTTCATATGAAATTTATCCAGANTTTTCTCTAACNAAAATGGGCTCGCTATCNTTCAAAAAGCCAGTATCAAAAGTTACAGATCAAGATATTANAAAAGCTACTGATTTGGTTTTAAAGAGATATGGAAAAGCTGANCCAATAGATGAANAAAGNAAGGAAGGTAATTTTGTCAAAATTGATTTNGAAGGTTTTTTAAATGGNGAAAAATTTGAAGGNGGTGAAGCCCAAGATTATTCTCTTGAACTTGGATCAAAAACNATGATTCCAGGNTTTGAAGAACANATTATTGGAATGAAAGCCTCAGAATCTAAAGAAATNGAAGTAACTTTTCCNGANGACTATCAAGCAGAAAATNTAAAAGGACAAAAAGTAATGTTTAAAATAAAAATGAAAGAGGTTTCAGANGTAAAACTTCCNAATCTTGATGAGGAATTTTTTAAATCCATAAANATGGNTGTTAAAACAAAAGNAGAATTTGAGAAAAAAATAGAAGAACAACTCCAGACNGATCTAAAAACAAATCTAAAAACAAAAACTAAACAAAGAATATTNGATGCTTTTGAAAGTTCAAATCAAATTGATATTCCTCAAAGCATGATAATTTCCGAGGCAAATAATTTAAGAAATAATACTGCTCAGCAAATGGGATTAGATGTTGGTAAATTAGAAGAAGGTCAATTCCCTATAGATAACTTCAAAGAAAATGCTCTCAAAAGAGTCAGNTTGGGAGTNTTGATAAATAAATTAATTGAAGAAAATNATATNTCTGTNGATAACGATACTTTAAAAAATGAAATTGAAGATAAATCAAAATCATTCAAAGATCCTGAGCAATATGTTAATTGGATATATGGTAATGAAGAACAATTAAAAAATATTGAGTCTCTCGTTTTAGAAGATAAAGTTGCAGAATACTTAGAAGGTAAATCCAAAGTAGAGGAAGAGTCTTTAAGTTTTGAAGAAGTAGTTTCTATGGGTTAAATTAAGATTATGACAAACATTAAAAATCAACTTGTTCCAATGGTTGTGGAACAAACACCAAGAGGAGAGAGGGCTTTTGACATTTATTCAAGACTTCTCAAGGAAAGAGTTATCTTTATTACAGGTCCTATTGAAGACCACATGGCAAATTTGGTTGTTGCACAGTTGCTTTTCCTCGAAGCTGAAAATCCTGAAAAAGATATTAATATTTATATAAATTCACCTGGTGGATCAGTAACTTCGGGTATGTCCATTTACGACACAATGTCTTACATAAAGCCTGACATAAGTACTTTATGTATAGGCCAAGCCTCCAGCATGGGGGCAATCTTACTGACAGGCGGCACAAAAGGTAAAAGATTTGCTCTACCAAATTCTAGAATAATGATCCATCAACCTTTGGGAGGATTTCAAGGGCAGGCAACTGATATAGAAATTCATGCTCAGGAAATACTAAAAATTAGAACTAAATTGAATGAAATTCTGTCTCAACATTGTGGAAAAGATATTGACAAAGTGAGCCAAGATACTGAAAGAGATAATTTTATGAGCGGCGACGAAGCTGTAAAATATGGTTTAATAGATAAAGTTATTGATAAAAGAGATAAATAGGTATGTCTGAAAATCAAGAAACAGATAAAAAATTATTTTGTTCTTTTTGCGGAAAGAATCAGTCAGAGGTTAAAAAACTTATTGCCGGACCTTCTGTTTACATATGTGATGAATGTGTGTCTCTATGTAACGATATAATTAAAGAAGATTTAGCTGAAGCAAACCAAGAATCTTCTGAAGAAAAATTACCCGTTCCTGAGGAAATTAAGGCAATTCTTGATGACTATGTCATTGGACAAGAGTCTGCAAAAAAGACTTTAGCAGTTGCGGTTTATAACCATTATAAAAAATTAAAAAGTTCTCAATCTTCCAGTGAGGATGTTGAATTAGGAAAAAGTAATATTCTTCTCTTAGGACCTACGGGTAGTGGTAAAACTTTATTAGCACAGACTTTGGCAAGACTCTTGGATGTTCCTTTTACCATTGCTGATGCAACGACTTTGACTGAAGCAGGATATGTTGGCGAAGATGTTGAAAACATCATTCAAAAACTTCTTCAAAAATGTGACTACGATGTTGAAAAAGCACAAGTCGGAATTGTTTATATTGATGAAATAGACAAAATTGCCAGAAAATCAGATAACCCTTCAATAACTCGAGATGTTTCCGGCGAAGGAGTTCAACAAGCATTACTTAAACTTGTAGAAGGAACTACTGCATCGGTGCCACCCCAAGGCGGAAGAAAACATCCGCAACAAGAATTTTTACAAGTTGATACTTCAAATATTTTATTTATTTGTGGTGGAGCTTTTTCAGGACTAGAGGAAATAATTAAAGCTAGATCTGAAGATAGAGGCATGGGATTTGAAGCATCTGTTAAGAAAAAAACTCAAGGTTTTGATTCGAAAGTAATTAAAAATTCTCAGCCTGAAGATTTAATTAAATATGGTCTTATTCCTGAGTTTGTAGGTAGGTTGCCAGTAATGGCCACTTTAGATGAACTTGATGAAGATGCTCTCGTTACAATTCTTACTGAACCAAAAAATTCTTTAACAAAACAATTCAAAAAACTTTTTGAAATGGAAGAAGTAGAACTCGATATCAGAGATGACGCACTATTGGAAATAGCTAAACTTGCAATAGAAATGAAAACAGGCGCTAGAGGCTTAAGATCAATTCTAGAAAAATCTCTTTTAGATACTATGTATGAAGTACCGTCTGTAGAAAATCTTGAGAAAGTTGTATTGGATGCTTCTTGTATAAAGGGCGATTCTAAGCCTTTATTGGTTTACGAAACTGATCTAGATTCAAAAAAATTACAATAACTTGTTTTTTTTTCTACAGGCCTTATATAAAAGTTAGAGGTTATTATGAATATTCCATTAGTTCCCCTTAGAGATGTAGTAATTTTTCCTGGTGTAGTAACACCTTTATTCGTTGGTAGAGAATCATCAATTAACTCCCTGCAAAAGGCTATGTCGGATGACAAATCCGTTATGTTGGTTGCTCAAAGAGAAGCAAACACAGAAAACCCTAATCAAAAGGATTTATACGAAATTGGGACTGTTTCCACTATATTGCAGCTTATAAAACTTCCTGATGGAACTTACAAAGTTTTGGTGGAGGGAATAAAAAGGGCAAAACTGCAAAACTTGGTTGCCGGAAAAGATATTTTAGAAGCCGAGGTAGACATTCTTGAAGACTCTGAAATGGAAGACGACCTTAAGAAAAGCTATGTTAATACTTTACAGTCTCAATTTAGAGAGCTTTCAAAAACCTCTCAAAAAATCAGACCTGAAATTGCCAATCAAGTTAGATCGGTTGAAAGGTTAGAAAAGTTAATAGACACCTTAGTAGGTCATTTATCCATCTCCATAGCAGATAGACAGATATTACTCGAGGAACTTGACTTAGAAGAAAGAGCAAAAAATTTAGTTAATCTTCTAGAAACTCAGCTTGATCTTACCCAAATGGAAAAAAAGATTCGTAACAGAGTCAAAAAACAAATGGAAAAGAGCCAAAAAGAGTATTACTTGAGTGAACAAATGAAGGCTCTCAAAAAAGAAATGGGCGAAGGTGATGACCTCGATGATGAGGTAGAGATTTTAGAAAAGAAAATAAAAGACTCCGGAATGCCTAACGACGCCAAAGAAAAAGTTAATACAGAATTGAATAAATTCAAGCTTATGCCTCCTATGTCAGCCGAGGCTTCAGTCGTAAGAGGATATATTGATTGGATGACAAGTATTCCATGGAAAAAGAAGTCTAAAATTCAAAAAAATATTGAAAACGCCAGTAAGGTTTTAGAAAAAGATCACCACGGACTTGAAGAAGTCAAAGAAAGAATACTTGAATACCTTGCAGTCCAAAAAAGAGTTTCAAAACTTAAAGGACCTGTTTTGTGTCTTGTTGGTCCTCCTGGAGTAGGAAAAACTTCTTTAGGAGAGTCTATTGCAAAAGCAACTGGAAGAAAATTCACAAGAGTCTCCTTGGGCGGTGTAAGAGATGAAGCAGAGATAAGAGGTCACAGAAGAACCTATATCGGTTCTATGCCTGGAAAAATTCTTCAAAAAATGTCTAAAGTAGGTGTTAAAAATCCCTTATTCCTACTTGACGAAATAGATAAAATGGGAATGGATTACAGAGGAGATCCTTCTTCAGCATTACTTGAAGTTTTAGATCCTGAACAGAATCATACTTTTAATGACCATTATCTCGAAGTTGATTACGACTTATCTGATGTCATGTTTGTTTGTACTGCAAACTCCTTAGATATTCCCGCGCCTTTGTTGGACAGAATGGAAATTATTAGACTGCCTGGTTATACCGAAGACGAAAAACTAAGCATTGCTAAAGATTATCTTGTTAAAAAACAACTTAAGAATAATGGACTAGATGATTCTGAAATTAATATCTCAGATAACTCCATACTAGATGTTATCCGATATTACACTAGAGAAGCTGGTGTTAGATCTTTAGAAAGAGAGATTGCAAAAATTTGCAGAAAAACAATTAAAAAAATTGCTGACCTTAAAGAAAAGAAATTAATTAAAGTTACTCCAAAAATACTCGAGGATATTTTAGGCGTTAAAAAGTTCGATTATGGTGAAGCCAAAGATAAAGATCGAATAGGTCAGGTAACTGGATTGGCATGGACGCAAGTTGGCGGAGAACTCTTAACCATTGAAGCTTCAGCATTTAAAGGTAAAGGTAAAATTATAAAAACTGGAAAACTTGGAGACGTAATGCAGGAGTCTATCCAAGCTGCAATTTCAGTTATAAGAGCTAGAGCAGAAACTTTAGGAATAAACCCTGATTTTCATGAATTAAATGATCTTCACATACACGTACCTGAAGGAGCAACTCCGAAAGATGGTCCAAGCGCGGGTATAGGCATGTGCACAGCTGTAGCTTCGGTCTTATCTGAAATTCCAGTTAGGGCTGACGTAGCTATGACAGGAGAAATCACCTTACGCGGAGAAGTCTTAAAAATTGGAGGCTTGAAGGAGAAGTTGCTAGCTGCCAAAAGAGGTGGCATTAAGACAGTATTAATTCCTGAAGGAAATGTTGGAGATTTAAGAGAAATTCCTGACAAAATAAAAACCAAGTTAGAAATCAGACCAGTCAAATGGATTGATGAAGTTTTTGATCTCGTTTTAACGGAAAAACCTAAAATTTGGGAAGAAAAAGGCGAGAATTCTTCTAAATCTACAAGAAGAAGAAAAACTCGAAAAGATAAGCTTGAAACCCATTAAAAAAGGTGTTTCAGGCGCTAAATCTCGCTTGACAGATATATATCTACATGTCTAAATCACGTTATTGACATTGTGTCTAAAGATTTTAACAACTTTATTTAGGAGAGAGACTAGTGAATAAAGCCGAACTAATAGAAGCAGTTGCAGACGCAACTGATACCTCAAAAGCAGAAGCCAGCAGAACTTTAGATGCTGTGCTAGATTCAATTTCAGGAGCTTTAAGTAATGGAGATTCCGTTGCGCTTGTTGGATTTGGAACTTTTAATGTAAGAGAAAGAGCAGCAAGAATGGGAAGAAATCCAGCTACTGGTGAAACTATTCAAATTGCCGCTTCTAAAGGCGTAGGTTTCAAAGCCGGAAAAAGTCTCAAAGACAGTTTATAAACATATTTTTTAAAACGCGTCCTATATTTATAGGGCGCGTTTTTATTTTATAATTATAAAATGTCTGCACTTCAAAACATAAGGAAGGGTTTATCATCAACTGGCTCATCTATCATTGTGGCAGTATTAATTTTCGGCTTGGTTGCTACCTTTGGCGGTTTTTTAACTGATCCATCTGCTCCTTCGAATTCGCCATTAAAGATAAATGGTAAAAATATTTCTTTTGGTGAATATAATTTAGAATTTAGTCGGATTTCCACTTTATTTTCTGAAAGTGATGTATCAGAGGAAATAATTAATGAAGTCACCAGAAACTCAATAATTTCTAAAGAGTTGATCTATCAAAAGGCTCTTGATCTAAAAATGAACGTTTCCGATGATTATGTAAATAGCTTGATTGCAAATGATCTGTCTTTTCAAACAAATGATGAATTCGATACAGCACTTTTTTCAGGATACATGTCAAGACTTGGTTTGACAGTAAATGATTATAGGGAGCTAGTAAAATCAAAATATTTGGCAAATAGCTTAAGCGACTTCATATCTCGTTCTGAATTTTCTTTGGATTCATCGGCTTTGAATTTCATTCAGGCTACAAATCAACAAAGATCTTTAAGTTTTTTTAAATTAGATCTACTCGAAATTGCTGAAAGGGAAGTAATTCCAGATTCTGAGATCTTGAATTATTATCAACAAAATCAGTTTAGATTTATTGAGCCGAAAAAAGTTGCAATTAACTATATCTTGTTGAATGAAAATATTTATAAAGATTCTTTGGAGGTTTCTACTCAAGAAATTTTAGATGAAAGAATTCTATTAGAGGAGGGCAATGAGAATTCTCAAACAAGAGTAAGTCATATCCAACTTAGTTTTTCGTCTGATGAAGAAAAGAAAGAAAAATTAAATACTGCTAATACTATTCTTGAGAAGCTTTCTGACTCAATATCTTTTGAGTCATTAGTTGAAGAGTATTCTGATGATTTTGGTAGTAATAGTAATGGTGGAGATTTAGGTTATACCGATGGAACAATTCTTCCTGAAGAATTTGAATCAGTAATAAAAAATTTATCAGTTAACGATATTTCTCAAATAATAGAAATGCCGGGATCTATTCATATTTTGAAAGTTACGGAAAAGAATGAATTCTTGTTTTCTGATGTTGAAATAAAAGAAATGATTTTATCTAATAAATCTCAAGAAATTCTTAATCAAACTCTCTTAAATATTGAAGATAATTATCTAGGCCTTACTTTGGATGTTCTTTCTTCTGATTTAAACCTCAAAATCCAAAAATCAGGGCAATTTGATAAGGAGAATTTCCCAGATGAACTTCTTTCTTTTAACGCTTCAGATGAAATTTTTGATCAAGATGATGTAAGTCCTGAATTTTTTGGACCATATGAAGATGAAGCGGGCAATTTTCTCTTATTTGAAATTAGTGAAGTCAAGCAAGAAACTCTTCTTTCTCAATCTGATGCTCAGTCAGAAATTACAAAAATACTTCAACTCGAGCAAGCAAAAGACACCATTCTCCAAGAGCTAGAAAAATATGAAGCCAAAGCAATTGATAATGAATTATCAGATTTTAACTCTTACTCGTTGATTAAAAGAGATAGTAGCCTTTTACCGGACAATTTACTAAGTGATTTATTTACAGTAGATCTTGAAAATCCAGTTTTTATATCTTCTCAAGAAAATGGAGATATCTATGTAGTTAGGTTAACAAAAATTAAAAACTCTAAAAATCTTGCAAAGAAGGATGATATTGAGGCAGCTAAGAATTCTTTAAGATCTTTGAATTCAAGATCTTATTTAGATACTTTTTTTAAAGAGTTAGAGTCAAATTCTTTTATCAATTAGCTTCAGATAAATCACCCATAGCAGTGATGTTAAATCCTGCGTCAACATAAAGAATCTCACCGGTAATACCACTTGCTAGATCTGAACAAAGGAAAGCAGCTGCATTTCCTACTTCTTTAGAAGTGATGTTTCTTTTTAGCGGGGCTCTGGATTCATTGTAAGAGAGCATTTTCTTAAAGCTTTTTACTCCAGACGCAGCTAATGTTTTTACTGGTCCAGCAGAAATTGCATTTACTCTAATCTGGTCAGCACCCATGCTATTCGCAAGATATCTTGTAGTAGATTCTAAAGCTGCCTTTGCAACACCCATGACATTGTAGTTTGGTAAAGTTCTTTGCGCTCCAAGATAAGAGAGAGTTAATAATGAGGCATTTCTATTTTTCATTAAATACTTAGCTTTTTGGGCAAGAGCGGTAAAACTAAAAACACTAATATCGTGGGCAATCTTAAATCCTTCTCTGGTAGCAACATCCACAAAATTCCCATCTAGCTCGTTTGCTGGGGCAAATCCAACAGCATGAACTATTCCATCTAAATATCCCCATTTAGCTTCAACTTCTTTAATCAGAGAATCTATCGAATCATCATCACTTACATCGCATTCAAAATAATTTTTACATCCCAAAGGATCTCCAACCTGGGAGACTTTTTTTAATAATCTCTCGTTTTGATAAGATAAAAATAAATCAGCTCCTTGTTCAGACATAGATTTTGCTATTCCAGCTGCAATTGAAAATTTGTTCGCTACACCAACAATTAGAAACTTTTTATCTTTAAGAAATGACATCAAAAATTAATTTTAGCATTGCAATTGGTAAAAAAGATTTTTTATCGTAATTTAAATCAAATATAATCGTTTTTTTCCCATGAAAAATTTTTTACTGTTTTTTTTAATTTTTTCTTTTTTTGGAACTTTATTTGGAGAAGTTACTGAGGATATTTACGTAACTGGTAGTTCAATTAAGAAATCTTCATTAAAGGTTGCCAATCCAATATCTTCGTTTGATTTAGATGATATTAAAAATAGAGGGGCTCTTCATATTGAAAACTTTCTTAGTTTTTTACCTCAAATAAATCCAAGTAACTCATCTTTTCACTCTAATAAAGCAACTGGGACAGCATCTGTGAGTTTAAGAGGTCTAGGAGGCACCAGGACCTTAGTTCTTTTGAATGGAAAAAGACTTTCTCCTGGAACTCCAATGAATGGTACAGCAGAGCAAGATTTAAGCCAAATTCCTTTCTCGTTGATTAAGAAAGTTGATGTTCTTACAGGAGGCAAGTCAACGATTTATGGTTCTGACGCAATAGGTGGAGTAATTAATTTTCAATTGGATAGAAAATTTTCTGGCATAGATATCTCATACCAACATTCTTTTTATAACCATCAAAATGATGATGATAATTTGAGAGCTCTGCATATTTCTAACAATTATGATTTGTCTCCTAAATCTGTTTCCGATGGTCATAAAAATGCTATACAAATTTCTTTAGGATATGAAATTTTTCAAGATATTCACCTTACCTCTTTCTTAAATTATAGGTCTGTTGATGAAGTCACTTGGTCTCAAAGAGACATAAGCGTCTGTGCTTTGAGTGGAAATGATACTTGTAGGGGCTCAAGTACATCGCCCGAGGGTAAATTTAGTGAAAATAGAGTTGGGGGAAAAAACTTTTACGTTCAAAACGATACCTTTGTTGAAGGCACAACTCGATATAATTTTGCGTCAAAAAACCACTTACTTAGACCCGATGAAAAAAATGATATAGGAATTTTACTGACTTTTGAAAATCTTAAGAATCATATTTTTAATTTAGATTACTTTAAGACATCTCACAAAACTATTGGTCAGTTAGATTATTCTGGAGTTTTTCGACTCTCTGTTGATCTTCCATGTAACAATCCTTTTTTATCAAATCAACAATTTAATACAATTTGTACAAATAACGGCTTGTCGTTATCAGATACTGCTCCTCTGTATATCAGCAGAAGAAATATTGAAGGCAATCCAAGAAGACAGAGCTTTAAGCATTCCACGGATAGGGCGGTCTTCGATGTCGAAGGTAAAATTAACAATGATTGGTTTTACAATTTTAGTCTTCAAAGTTCAAGAACAACTGTTGATTTTACTTACTTCAACGATATTTCTAAATCTAGAGCAAAAAATGCACTAAATGCAAGAGGATCGACGTCCAATCCTGCTTGTGTATCAGGCGGCAACTGTAAACCTTGGAATATTTTTAGAATAACAAACGGTAATGTACAGAATTCAGCAGCATTAGGTGTCACTCAAGAAGCTCTAGACTACATATCAACGAATTTGAATGTAGATGCCGAATTGACTGAAAATCAGTATAGGTTTGTGACCTCAAAATCTTTTATATTAAAGAATTCAATTTTACCTTCTTTGGATTTAGCCTTAGGTATTGAATATAGAAATTTAAATTTAAAGAAAAATGCCGAAGATTTCTCTGATGGAGCGGGTCAACAATATCCTCATTCAAGCTTGTATGGAGACCTAGAGGTCAAAGAATTTTTTTCAGAAATTTATTTGCCTTTAGTGACAGATACTAATTTAAACTTAAGTATTAGGTATTCCGATTATTCATTAGAGGATGATGCTTTGACTTACGACTTAGGACTAGTACATCTGTTCAATGATAAACATACACTTAAATTTTCTCAGCAAAAAGCTATTAGGATGCCGGATATTAATGATCTTTATAGTCCTGCAAAAGTACAACAAACTTTTCTAGACACTGATCCTTGTTCCGGAGCAAATCCTCAAAAACCTTTTTCTGATTGCTCGAGAACGGGGGTAACTCAATCTTTATACGGAACAATTTCAAATACAGAAGATCAAGTAAATTCTCTTGTAGGCGGTAATCTAAATTTACGCCCTGAAACTGCAAATACAAATAGCTTAAGTTACCTTTTTTCTGATGAAATTGATTTGGAAATTGATTTTTATTCGATTTCTCTTAAAGATAAAATTGGATCAGCAGATGCTTCATTTATTTTAAATAGATGTTTGGATTCTGGAGAATCTTATTTTTGTAATCTAATAGAGAGAAATTCAACAACAGGAACTTTTTATGAAGGAACTGGAAAAATTGCTACTCCTCTTTTAAATGTATCTAGTCAAAAAATTACCGGTTTAGATATAAATATTGTTAAGACGCTTTTTATGGATTTTGGCGAATTAAAAATTAATAATTTTCTTTCTTACTTGCTTAAAAATGACATTCAGCTTAGATCATCTCTTCCGATTGAAGATTGTAAAGGTAAGTATGAAAATACCTGTGGACTACCATCACCAAAACTTCAAAATGTATTCAACATGGAATTTATTTATAAAATTTTACAATTTGGTACTTCAACAAATCTTACAATCCGTTACATTGATAACGTTGAAGATTCAAATGCAACCAATCCTATTGATTTCAGTAGTTTTTATTATTTAGATGCAAATTTTTCAATAAATTTGATTGACGATATAAGTTTTTCTTTTGGTATTAATAATATTTTAGATAAGAATCCTCCTTTAAACGGAAGATCGATCAATTATGTACCCGGGAACGCAAATACTTACCCATCTTATTATGACCCACTAGGAAGATTTATTTATCTAAATATTTCAAAGAGAATCTATTGATGCATTGGTTAATAATATTTTTGGTCTTTCTTGCTAGTTGCTCAGGAAACACTGATCAGAAATCAAAAGTTGATCTTTATTCAGAGCAAGGAATTTTACTTCTTGGAAATGGTACAGAACCTTCTGGAATAGATCCTCATATTGTTACAGGAGTTCCAGAACATAAAATACTATTAGCTCTTTTGGAAGGACTAGTTATTTTTAATCCACAAAACAACGGAGTTCTTCCTGGAGTAGCATCAGAGTGGATGATAAGTGAGGATGGCTTAACTTATACTTTTATTTTTAATCCGGAGGCCAAATGGACAAATGGTGAATCAGTGAAACCTGAACATTTTGTTTATTCTTGGAAAAGAATTCTTTCACCAGAACTAGGAGCGCAGTATGCAGACATGCTGTATGTCATCAAAAATGCTGAAAGCTTTCATAAAGGTCAAACTAAAGATTTTTCTAAGGTTGGAGTTTCTGTCTTTGAAAATAATCTAGTGGTTACATTGGAAAATCCAACGCCTTATTTTTTAAATATTTTAACTCATTATTCGACGTGGCCAGTTCATCCTGAGACTGTTGAAAAATTTGGCGGTATGACTAGTAGAAATAATAAATGGACTAGGGTAAATAATTTTATCGGTAATGGTCCTTTTAAATTAGATTCATGGGAAATAAATAAATCTCTTAAAGTATCAAGAAATGATCTTTATTGGGGTAACGATTCAAATCAAATTAATGGCATAGAATTTCTTCCTATCGATAATGAATTAACTCAAGATCGTTTATTTAGATCTGGTGGAATTCATTTAGCAAATACTGTTCCAACAGAAAAAATATTTAGATATAGAGAAGAAAGACCAAAGGAATTAGTTGAACATAATTATTTTGGAACTTATTACTACAGAATCAATACAAATAAATACCCATTGAATGATGTTAATTTCAGAAGGGCATTATCATTATCCATAGATCGTGACTTGATTGTGAAGAGTATTTTAAAGGGCAATCAAAAAGTATCTTATTCTTTCACCCCTCCAGATAAAAATAGCTATAACCCAAATACCAATTTGGAATTTAACCCAGCTAAGGCAAAACAACTTCTTAAAGATACTGGATATGACGTAAATAACTCACCTCTTGAGGTCCTTTATAATACCTCTGAAGGGCACCAAAAAATCGCTCAGGCAATTCAAGAAATGTGGAAAAAACATTTGGGATTGAATGTGGTCCTGACCAATGTAGATTGGAAAGTTTATTTAGCAAGAGAAACTCAAGGAGAATTTGATATTTCTAGAGCTGGTTGGATTGGGGATTATCCTGACCCGTTTACATTTCTTGATATGATGGTTACAGATAGAGGAAACAATAAAACTGGCTGGAGCAATTCTGCATATGATGAGATTTTGAATAATGCCGCTTCAAAAATTTCAACAAAACAGAGATATGAATTATATGAAAAAGCAGAAAAAATACTAATAGATGAACTGCCAGTCATTCCTTTATATACTTACACCAGAACTTATCTTCTAAGTGAAAGGGTTAAAAATTGGCAGAACAATATTTTAGACACAAACCCATATCAATTTCTAAGTTTGGAATAATATTTTGATTCAATTAATCTTAAAAAGATTATTCACTTACATCCCTGTTTTATTAGTTGTAGTCATTATTACTTTCTTAATGATCCATGCTGCGCCAGGAGGGCCCTTTGATGCAGAAAGGGTAGCATCACCTGAAATAATTGAAAAATTAAATGAAGCATACAATTTAGACAAACCTATTCACGTTCAAATCTACAATTATTTATTTAATGCCATTCAAGGAGATTTTGGACCGTCTTTTAAATATCCAGGCAGAACAGTAACCGAACTTATTATGTCAGGCTTACCGACAACTATAGAATTGGCAATTTACTCAATTCTTTTTGCGATTTTTTTAGGAGTGATTTCTGGTCTAGTGGCTTCTCTAAATCCAGGAAAAATTTTAGATATAGTGCCGATGTCTATTTCGTTACTGGGTATTTGCATTCCTTCAATAATTTTAGGACCTGTACTGGTTCTAATATTTGGAATTTGGTATGAAGTTTTACCCGTTTATGGATGGGGCGACAATCCTGGCGATAAAATTCTTCCCACAATTACTCTAGGAACTGCTTATGCTGCTATTTTTGCGAGACTTACTCGAGGAGGCATGTTAGAAATTCTCGGTCAGGATTATATAAGAACTGCAAGGGCAAAGGGTCTTTCTGAGATTAGGATTGTTGTTGTTCATGCTTTAAGAGGTGGAATTTTACCGGTCATAAGTTTTTTAGGGCCTGCAATTGCTGGACTACTTGCAGGTTCATTTGTAGTTGAAACCATATTCCAAATAAATGGAATAGGTCGTTTTTATGTTCAAGCAGCTTTCAATAGAGATTACACGATGATCTTAGGAACTTCTATTTTATTTACTTTTATGACTTTAACTTTTGTGTTGATCTCAGATATTGTAGCTTCCTTTTTAAACCCGACTTTGAGAGATTCAGGCGGTCTTGAATAGATGTGGTTAGAATTATTTCAAGAGATCAAACAAAGAAAAATTCTTTTGATTTCTCTTTTGTATACCTTATTTCTTATATGTATTGCTCTCGTCGCACCTATAATTTCTCCTTATGAAGTATCCGAGCAGAATTTATCTCTAGGAGCTTCTGCTCCATCCTTGCAGTACATTTTAGGAACCGATGTTCTTGGCAGAGATCTTTTTTCAAGAATACTTTACGGAAGTAGAATATCTTTACTGGTTGGGTTTTTAGCTACTTTCGTAGCAATAACTATTGGCCTTTCGTATGGAGCAGTGTCTGGCTATTTTGGGGGAAAAATAGACTCATTGATGATGAGGGTGGTAGATATATTGGATGGGTTGCCTTTTGTTATTTTTATAATTCTCATTCTCGTAATTTTTGGTAGAGACATTTATTTTTTATTTATTTCAATTGGAGCTTTTGGTTGGCTTTCTATGGCAAGAATTGTCCGCTTGCAAGTTTTGGGTTTAAGAAAAAAAGAGTTTGTAATATCTGCACAAATTATGGGTGCCAGCTCTTTTAGAATCTTATTCAGACATATCATTCCAAATGTTTTGGGTACGGTGATAATTTATTCAACCCTACTGGTACCTCAATTTATGCTTTTAGAAGCTTTTTTAAGTTTTTTAGGCTTGGGAGTTCAACCACCTGATAGTTCTTGGGGGATATTGATTAGAGAGGGAGCTAATACTATGGAAGAGTATTGGTGGTTACTCATTTTTCCAGCTTTTTTATTTTCTCTAACCTTATTTGCTTTGAATTTCTTAGGCGATGGTTTAAGAGATATTTTAGATCCAAGGGATACTCAGAAATTAGAAAATTAATTAATTTCAGAAAGTTTCAATTCAATTATTTGACCAGGATAAATTAAGGTTTCATCTGGAATATCATTCCACTTCAATATCCATTCTTTCGGGATACCAAACTTATTAGATATTTTAATGATGCTATCACCTTTTTTTACAGGATAGGCAATATCATTTTTTGGAACAGGTTTTGGCTTAATCTCTTTAAAATATTTTGGATAAATCAGTATTTTAGTATCTGTGAGAAGAAACTTTTCTGGATTTAGATCATTCCAGATTGATAAGTCTCTTATGGTTACATTAAATTTCTTAGCAATAGACCACATACTATCACCAGCTTTCACATAATAAATATCAGGCTTGTTGAGATAATCTTTGATCCAACTAGGACCTCTTGGAACAATCAATTCCTCATTTTCATAAATGGTATCGTCTTTAAAACCATTAATTTCTTTTAACAGAGCAAAATCAATAAGATATTTTTTTGCAATAGAAGTTAATGTATCTCCTTTTTTAACTAAATACTTATCCCACTGAACCAACTCAGATGGATCAGTATTATCTAGGATGACTTGAAATCTATCAGCAATACCTACAGGCAAAAGAATATGAAACGGACCATTTGGATCCGTTGCCCACTGATTGAAGCCAGGATTTAGCTCATAAATTACTTCTAGTTTCAAACCAGAGATATTGGCTACTTGCATTAGATCTACTTGAGAAGGCAGAGTAACCAACTGAAAGTAAGGCCTATTTGGTAAATTTGGAATAACAACACTAAATTTTTCTGGACTTTTAATGACTTCAAGCAGAGCTAAAAGTTTTGGAACATAAGCTTTCGTCTCTCTCGGGAGATTTAATGACCAAAAATCTGTTGGTAATCCTTTAACTTTATTTTTTTTAATTTCTTTTAAAATTCTATTGGGACCAGCATTGTAAGCTGCAATAGCAAGTAACCAGTCATCATATTTATTATAAAGTTTGGTTAGATAATTAAATGCAGCATCCGTCGAAGCAACAATGTCTCTTCTTCCATCGTACCACCAATTTTTTTTAAGTTTTTGTTCGCGAGCGGTACTGAGGATGAATTGCCAGATTCCTGATGCTCCGGTAGAAGATTGTGCGTAAGGATCAAATTGGCTCTCGATAAANGGAAGNAATGCNAGTTCTACAGGCAAGTTTCTTTTAATCGANTCAGTTACTGTGTAGTAAAGATATCNNTGACCATTNTTTGCNANTCTNTTGATNACATATTGATTNTCNTTATATTTCTCAAGCTCATATANNACAGANGGCTGTTCNAATGCATGGTCAAANANCATTCTGTCTCTNATTTCNCCCCATAAATCATTAGNTGNTTGAGTTAGAGATACAAAACTTAAAAGAAANCCANAACAAAGGAGAAGATACTTATTCATTCTAAAAATTATCTTTCCAATNACGNATTGCTGCTANGATTTCCACGGGTTGNAAGTTNTGTTTGTTANCATAATTCTCAGCATTTTCTTTAACTTGGTNAACAGAAGTTCTTAAAAAAGGATTAATTCTATTTTCTAANTTAATNCTTGATGGAAGAGACNTTAGGTTGGAGTCTCTAAGNGANCTNACTTCCTCAAAATATTTNTTTAGATCAACATTATCGGGTTCNACTTNTAATGCGAAAGTTAAATTACTCANAGTATATTCATGNGTACAATAAACTTTGGTTTTTTCAGGTAGATTAGAAAANTTATTCAANGAATCAAACATTTGNAGTGGNGTNCCTTCAAANAGTCTCCCACANCCACCAGAGAAAAGAGTNTCACCGCAAAATANGGAATCAATATCTTTAGAATAGTAGGCAATGTGGTCAAGAGTATGTCCTGGAGTTTCAAAAATATGAAATNGCGTATCTAANATTNTAATNTTTGAATTTTCTGATAATTCTGAGTCAATACCTTTTATGTGACCTCCTTTAGGTCCATATACTTTCGTTTTCCATTTAGAAGTAAGNTCCGATATNCCTCCGGTATGATCGNAATGATGGTGAGTGATTAATATTGCTTCAAGATTAAGATTATTTTTGTTCAAAAAACTCTCTACTGCAGAGGNATCACCAGGATCAACAACNGCTGCNGANTTACCTTTTATTAANNTCCAAATATAATTATCTGAAAATGCNGGGATAGCTTCTATATTAGAAATCATTTTTAAAGTAATATTAACATCTATCTCTTTTCTTATAGATGNCTGAAAATANAATTAAGATTTTTACAGATGGNGCCTGTAAAGGCAATCCCGGATTAGGTGGTTGGGGAGCACTTATTATTGAAAATGGAGAAGAAAAAGAGATTTACGGCGGTAGCTTTAATACAACAAATAACAAGATGGAGCTCAAAGCAACCATAGAAGCATTAAAGTTTTATAAAGANCCTAAAAATATTGAACTTTATACAGATTCAAAATATGTAAAAGACGGTATAACTGAATGGATTATTAATTGGAAAAAAAATGGTTGGAAAAATGCCTCAAAGAAACCAGTAAAAAATTCAGAACTTTGGATTGAGCTAGATCAAATGACAAATCATCATGAAGTAAGTTGGTTTTGGGTAAAAGGACATAGCAATCATAGAGAAAACGATATTGCCGATGCTTTGGCTAATAAAGGTATAGATGAGCTGATATGAGACAAGTTGTTCTTGATACTGAAACTACCGGCTTAGATATTGCTAACGATCATAGAATTATTGAAATTGCTGGAGTAGAACTAGTAAATAGAAAATTAACAAAAAATTCTTATCAAGTTTATTTGAATCCAGAAAGAACGGTTGGACCATCTTTCAAGATNCATGGANTATCTGATGATTTTTTGNCTGATAAGCCATCATTNAAAGAAATTTATGAAGAATTTTTAGACTTTATNAAAGACTCAGAATTATTAATTCATAATGCTGAGTTCGATGTCGGATTTTTAAATCACGAACTTAANNTNGCTGATCTTGATATAAAAATTGAAGANCACGTAAATAAAATTACNGATACNTTNTCAATNGCAAGAGAAAAACANCCAGGTCAAAGAAATAGCCTAGAAGTTTTAACAGATAGATATCAAATAACTGGTTATGACAGAAGCTATCATGGCGCTTTGATTGATTCCGAAATTTTAGCTGATGTATATCTTGCTATGACTGGAGGGCAAAGAGATTTGGGATTTGACGAGAACTCTTCAAAAGAATTTCAATCAAGATTTTCTAATGAGGTCTCAAACGATTTCAATTTAGTTAAAATCAAAGCTTCGGAAGATGATCTTAATCAGCATCAGAATTACCTAAATTCCTTAGAGATAGATCATGGAAATAACTAGATTCGCGCCTAGCCCAACGGGAAATTTACACATAGGCGGGGCAAGAACTGCATTATTTTCTTTCTTATTTGCAAAAGCAAACAAAGGAAAGTTCCTTTTAAGATTTGAGGATACAGATCAAGAACGCTCCAAAGAAGAATATGTAGACTCTATTCTAAATTCTCTTGATTGGATGCAAATTAAACTTGATTCTGAACCTGTATATCANTCAAAAAAGATTGCGAAACATAAAGAACTTGCAATTGAGCTTTATACAAAAGGTTTTGCCTATGCTTGTGATTGTAGCGAAGAAACTCTTACTAAAATGAGAGAAGAACAAATAGCTAAAAAACAAAAGCCTAAGTACAACGGGCTGAATAGAAATAAAAATATCGAATTCGCAGAAGGTATGGTTTTAAGATTTAAATTTCCGTTGGAAGGAGAATCAAAATTTAAAGACTTAATTTTGGGTGATATTGCTATAAATAATAAAGAATTTGATGACTTTATAATCCTCAGAAGTGACGGCTCTCCAACTTATAATTTTTCTGCTGCTGTTGATGACATGGATATGAAGATTACAACGGTAATTAGAGGAGATGATCATATAACTAATACTCTCAAGCAAATTAACGTTCTAAAGGCATTAGGCGCAACAATTCCCAAATATGCTCATCTTCCAATGGTTTTGGCAGAATCAGGAAAAAGACTTTCCAAAAGAGATGGAGCAGAAGATATCTTAAATTATAAAAAGAAAGGCTATTTGAGCGATGCCTTAATAAATTATTTAGTAAGATTGGGATGGTCTTATGGAGAAGAAGAAATATTTTCTTTAGAAAAGCTTCAAAAAATCTTTGATTTAAGTGATGTGAATTCTTCACCATCAAAATATTCTCAAGATTTGTTAAATTGGTATAACAATAAATATTTAAATTTTTTGTCTGCTGAAGAATTAGTATTAAAAGTTAAAGAAAATTCAGATATTGATTTCAGCGAAATAAATAATGGAAATTTAGCAATCTCATTATTAGCGAAGGGAGCTAATTCTTTAAATCAAATTGCAGAAGACTCAATTTATTTTTTTGAAGAACCCGAAATCAAGTTTGACGCGCTTAACATTGACACTAGTAAAAAATTATTATTTTCTGAATTTAGTAAGCAATTAAAAGAAATAGATTTTGAGAAAAACTCGATAGAAAAATTTATCAAAGAATTTTTGCAAGCTAATGATCTAAAGTTTCCTGAACTTGGTAAACCCTTAAGAGTTATTTTGACGGGTAAAGAGAATGCACCTTCAATTTCAGAGCTTTTATATATATTGGGCAAAGAAACTTCTTTAAAAAGGATAGAATATACCCTAGATGATTAATCAAAAATTATTAGAAATTTTAGTCTGCCCAAAAACACATTCGTCTCTCGTTCTACATGGAGATGAATTAATTAGCAAAGACGCAAAATTAGCTTACCCAATCAGAGATGGCATTCCCATTATGCTCATAGAAGAAGCCCGAGAATTATCGCGAGAAGAACTTGAGAATCTCTAATCCTCTGAAGCTAAATCTCTTCTCAATTCATCAGAAGCTAAGTTTGCGTGATTAAAAATATTTCTGGCCATTGAAGAATCTTGTTCTTTAGAGAGGGCAGCATATATTTCTTTTCTGGCTTCATGCAGTTTTTCATTTCTTTTATCAGCATAATAAGCAACCTCAATTAAATGAGCTGCTAATTTATATTTTTTATTGGTTAAATTATCTAAAGCTTTATTAATGATTGCGTCGATTCCGCCACTCAGTTCAACCCATTCTTGGGCTTCATTTTCTCTGGTATCCGGTAACAATCTATCGTATTCACCATCCCACCATCCGCCATACCGTCTCCAAATCATTTTAATTAAAAATTTAGGATCATCATAAACTGGTCTTAACCAAGNTTTATTTTTAATCTTAGACGAAATTTTTACCTGATGAAAAACTTCGTTCAAAGATTTACCTTGATTCATTAATCTCAGAGTTTGTTCTTCGATATCTTCTAAAAAGTCTGNTGTAGTTGATAAAGCTTCTTGAATTCTATCTTTTCCGTATATGGGTAGACCATGACCAGGAATCATAATTTCTGCATCCTTTTTCATCATCAATTTCAAAGCATCTGACCAATCACTAATATACCTCTGAACTTTTTGTGGATTGCCTCCGTTTGGCACCGCCCAAATGAATAGATCTCCTGGAGCTAGAATTTTTCTTTCGGGGATATACACCCAAGTATGATCGTCAGTTTCACCACGACCATGAAAGAGCTCAAAAGTACAATCTCCAACTCTAAATGTATATTCATCTTCAAAAGTTATATCCGGATAGCGATATTCTTCTGGCCATTTGAAATGAGGAACATTAATCGCAAATTGTCTTTTGTTTATTGCGGTGTTCCATCCAAGTGTTTTTTTATACCTATCGAAATGATCAGGTAATAATTTATGGCTGTAGACTATCGGTCTTTTTTGATTGGATTTATCGGCATCTTCATCAAATTTTTTTGTAGCAAATATATGGTCGACATGATGGTGAGTAAAAACAGCTGCTTTCACAGTGCTGCTTGGTCTCCATTTTTTTATTTCAGCGTATGCAGAATCTATATCTAAATGACTACCAGCATCTATCATTACTAATCCATTGTTTGTATCAACTACATAAAATCCTCCAATTCCTTTGAGTCCTAATAAATTCTTAGCAAGTTCGGTAGAACCTTCATAAAAGGTATGTACTGGATGATGCTCAAATTTAGTATCTAATTCTCCTTGCCATGCAAGTTCTGATAATTCTTTTAAGTTATTCATTATTTCTCCATTGAATATGTTTACAAGACGAAGTATCTTAATTATAGATAATTTTTAGGGAGAGAGAATGAGTTATGCCAAACCCTTAGAAGGAGTAAAAATTGTTGAAATTTCTACAATAGTTACAGCCTCGTTAGCGACTATGATGATGGCCGATCAAGGTGCTGAAGTTATAAAAATAGAGCAGTCGGGCATAGGAGACCCTATGCGCTACTTGGGAACGCAAAAAGGCGGAGTGTCCGCGTTATTTGCAAACTGCAATAGAGGCAAGAGATCGATAGATTTAAATTTAAAAGAAAAAGGTGACTTAAAAATAGTCAAAAAATTAATTACCGATGCAGATATTTTAATCAATAATTTTAGACCTGGGGTCATGGAAAAAATAGAGTTAGGAGAGAGTGATTGTAAAAAAATAAACGAGAAATTGATTTATGCTTCCATAAATGGCTTTGGANATTCGGGCCCATACGCAACTGCACCTGCCTATGATCACGTCGTTCAGGCTATGGCAGGGGCTACAGATATTCAATCTGACCTTAATGAACCGGCTTACATAAAAACGCTTTTGTGTGACAAGATAACTGCTTACACAATTTGTCAGTCACTATCATCTGCTCTTTTTAAGAGAGAAAGAACCGGCATTGCTGATCGTCTCAACCTTTCTATGATTGATTCAGCAGTTTTTTTTCTTTGGCCAGATGGCATGATGAATCACACTTTATTGGATGATGATGTAGCAACNTTACCGCCTTTGACAAAGTCTTACAGCCTTTATAAATGCAAAGATGGTTTTCTTTCCATTGCAGCTTTATCAGATGCTCAATGGTTTGGAATTTTCAGAGCTCTAGGTTTGCCAGAATATATTGAAGATGAACGATTTAATAATGCCTTTGCAAGAAGTGAAAATATGGTTGAGTTGGTCAAATCTTTGACAATTTTTGAGTCATTAACTGTGGATGATGCTCTCCAAAAATTACAGGATGAAGATGTACCATGTTCAAAAACCATCTCTTTAGATGAGTTGATGACCCATCCGCAGATTGAGGCAAATAATCTTTTCCAATCTATAAATAGCGATATTCAAGGCAAGGTACGAGCATTAAGATATCCAACTAAATTTGATGATAACGAAATGTTCAATGACAAACCCGCTCCAGCATTGGGTGAACACAAACAAGAGATCATTGAATCTTTAAGTAATTGAACCCATTATCCAACAGACAGAGAATCGGCTATGGAGTTGGCGATATTGCTATTTGCTTTTATTGGTCAGGGGTTGGACTTTATCTTTTATATTTTTACACAGATATTGTGGGCATCAGTCCATACTTAGCTGGTTGGATATACGCCCTTGGTATTGCTTGGGATGCAGTTACCGATCCATTCATGGGTTATTTAGCGGAAAGAACATCTTCAAAAAGAGGCAAATATCGACCTTATATTTTTTTTGGAACGATTCCATTAGCCCTATCTTTTGTACTATTGTTTTGGGTTCCTCCTTTAACAGGATTGTCTCTTTTTATGTGCCTACTCCTTATTAATGTTTTTCATCGAACATGTTTTACGATTGTCAGTGTTCCTTATTCCTCTCTTACTCCAAGGATAACTTCAGACAGCGAAGAAAGAACAAAATTAACCACTGCAAGAATGATAGGAGCATCGTTTGGTACGTTATTGATGTCTTCTCTAGGATTTCCAATAATTAACTTCTTCGGCCAAAACGATGAGTCCCTTGGGATAGTTTATTTATCATGTTTTGCAGCTTTCTTTGCAGTCATTATTCTTTACATTACATATGGATCTGTGAAGGAATCCTCTACTGAAGAAATTAGGGAAACTTATCCTTCGATATCAAAGTTAATTTTTTCGATTCTAAAAAATTATCCCTTCTGGATTGTTTTTTCTTCCATCCTTATCTTAGGTTCTACCACGATTATGTTTAATAAAAATTTAATTTATTACATCAAATATGCTTTGGACTTACATAGTTATCAAGGCTTGGTTTTAGGCTTAAGCGGATTAAGTAGTTTTGCATCAATACCATTTTGGTCATACGTATCTTTAAAAATTGGTAAAAGAAATACCTGGCAAATATCAATGTCCTTGCTATTGCTTNCATTTGCATTATTTTATTTTTATCAAATCAGTTCATTACAAGAACTCATCATAATAGTTTGCTTGATAGGCGCAGCTTCAGGAGCAGGAGGTGTGTTATTTTGGTCAATGTTGCCGGATACCATTGAATATGGCGAGTGGAAATCAGGAATCAGGAGTGAATCCTCTTTGTATGGATTTATGACATTTGCTCAAAAATCATCTATTGCAGTTGCTGCTTTAGTTTTAGGAGTTTTGTTAACCTCGATAAACTTTTCACCAAATGAAGTGCAAACNTCTGAAACTCTTAGTGGTTTGAAAAATATTATGTCTTTAATNCCNGCTTNGGGTATCGCTATTTCCATCTTCTTAATGTATTTTTATCCAATTAATTCTGCATATCACAAAGAATTACTGATTAATATTGAGTCAAGAAAAAATGGTTAAGTGGGGAGTTATCAGTACAGGAACTATTTCTAAGGCTTTCTGCGACTCTATTCGATATTCAAAAGAAGGGGAATTAGTTGCAGTTGCAAGCAGATCATCTAAAAATCTAAAACATTTTTCTGATAAATACGGAGTTGAAACTTACGATTCCTATGATGCCTTACTAAATGATGCGTCGATAGATGCAATCTATATTGGCACGCCGCATAACAGTCATTTTGATCTAAGTCTAAAAACACTTAGAAGCGGTAAACACCTTCTTTGTGAAAAACCAATGACAATGAATTCAACTGAAGCAATGATCTTAGTCAATGAATCGAGGAGGCTCAATTTATTTTTCATGGAAGCTTTTATGTATAGATGTCATCCATTAACTCATAAAATGCTCGAAATAGTTAAACAAGAATTCTCTAACCAAGAAGTATTGATAGANTCTTCTTTTGGTTTTACTNCTGATGTTGAAGAAAGCCATCGACTTAAAAATCCAGAATTGGGGGGAGGTTCAATCTTAGATATAGGTTGTTATCCTCTATCCATGGTTAGGTTGATAGCAGGAAATTTAATGGAAAATTCTTTTTCCGATCCGTTAAGCATATCTGCATCAGGAGAGCTATCTTCAAATGATATCGACTTGAATGCAAAAGCGGACCTTGAGTTTAGTCCAAAAATCAAAGCCACAATAAAATCAGCAATCAGCGAGGAATACGATAATTCTTTAAGAATTTCATCTGGCGACAAACAAATTTTTGTTAAAGAACCATGGCATTGTGGTCAATTTCAAGGACAAAAAGCAGAAATTAAAATTTTAGAAAACAATCAGGAGAAGGTCATCGAAGTCACAGATGATGTTGGTTTGTTTACNCGGGAAATTGACGAAGCAAGCTTTTGTATTAAAGCAGGAAAAATTGAATCTTCATTTATGCCTCATGCTGATTCCCTAAGTAATTCGATTTGGCTTGATAAATGGCTTAATGAATTAAAAGTGGTTTATCCAGCTAACTCAATAAATACATCTTCGCTAAAAAGTTCAGTTTTTTCAAAACCATCAAAAGACTTAAATACAATAGAAATTCCTGAGTTGGATAAAGAAATATCTCCAATAGTTTTTGGGTGCGATAACCAAATAAATGAAGTTCATGCTTTTGCTATGTTTGATTATTACTACAGCAAGGGCGGCAAGGTTTTCGATACTGCCTATATTTACAATCATGGATTGAGTGATAAATATTTGGGTGATTGGATAAATTCAAGGAACTTAAAAGATGTAGTTGTTTTGGGCAAAGGAGCACATACTCCAGATTGCTTTCCAGATAAAATCAGACCTCAAATTGAAGAATCCTTAGCTAGAGGCAATATAGATAAATTAGATATTTACTGCTTACATCGAGATAATCTCGAAGTTCCAGTGAACGAATTTATCGATGCTTTGAATGAATGTAAGCATGATGGATTAATAGATGTTTTAGGCGCATCTAATTGGGAACTGGAACGTTTCAAGTCGGCAAACGACTATGCAAATGAACAAGAGAAAGTCGGTTTTAAAGTTTTAAGTAATAATTTTAGTTTGGCTAGAATGATTGAACCTGTTTGGCCTGGTTGTTTTTCTTGTGATGAGAGTTATCTAAAATATCTCAAAGATAACAAGATCCACCTTTTTCCATGGTCTTCTCAAGCAAGAGGTTTTTTTGTTAACCAAGTAGAATTTGCTGCGAATGAACACTTTGCTAATCCAACAGACGAAGAAGAAAAAAGAGTTTGGCATGATGAGCTTAATCTTGCCAGAAGAAACCGAGCTATAGAGTTAGCTAAACAAAGAAGTTGCCAACCAATACAAATAGCGCTCTCTTATGTTGTAAACCTTGAAATATCTGCTTACCCTCTAGTTGGACCTAGAAATTTTTTCGAGTTGGATAGTTGTATTGAGGCAACAAATATTGAACTATCAGCTCAAGATTTAAGATACTTAGAAACAGGTAATTAGAATTTAAACAGCAGCAAGAGTTATGCGATGCAATAATCTTTCATAACCATCGTAGCCACCAGATGCCTGATGCATGACAGTACGATTATCCCACATGATTAACATATCTTCTTTCCAGACGTGCTCATAAACAAATTTATCTTGAATCATATGTTCATAAAGCTCCCATAAAAGTTCTTGGGATTCGTCTTCTGAGAAACCTTCGATATTGATGGTATATACAGGATTGATGAATAAACATTCTTTTTTGGTTTCAGGATGAACTTTAATCATTGGATGAGAAAAGGTGGCTTTAGCTTCTTTAGACGGAAGGATTTTCATCGAACGTTCTTCTTTTTCAAGAGCATAAAAACCATCATCAGCATAAGGAATCTTTGCAGAATGGATTACTTTGAGATTTCTTAATTTATTTTTCATTCCATCTGATAAAGCAGCAAAAGATCTCTCTGTATTAGCAAACAAAGTATTTCCTCCTACTGGAGGTATAATTTTTGAATGCAAAAGCGTTGCAGAAGGAGGTTTTTTCATGAAAGACCAGTCCGAATGCCATGTTCCTCCAAATGGCGTAGCCTTTTCATTAGCACTTCTCTTTATTTCAGCAATATTTGGATAATCTGGGAGAGATGAGATAAATGGATCATCTCCAAAATTACCAAAGCTTAAAGCAAAGTCTTTAAATTCATCATGAGATAAAGGAAGCTTAGGAAAAACAATCAAGCCATATTCAACCCATTTGGATCTTAAAAAAGCTACATTTTCTGCTGTCAAATCAGATAGCGAAAACTCAGAGACTTCTACTCCAATACCATTTTTAGATAAATTCTCATTTACTCTCATATACTTTTTCTATGAATGTTGTTGCAGTTTCCCAAGCAGTTATTCCTGGATGCATTTGATTCATTACAAAACCAATTGAAACATGGTTATCTGGATCTCCAAAGCCAAGAGATCCTCCAGCTCCACCATGACCAAAAGCACCTTCGGCCGGTCCCATTGAGACATCTTTGGAGCCAAGCATAAAGCCTAATCCAAAACGAGTTTGAAGATTAGCTAAGACCAAGTCAGTACCTTCAGATTCAGTTTGACGTGCCATGTCTATGGTTTCTGGATCAAGCAAATGCACTCCATCACGTTCACCACCGTTTGCTAAGACTCCATAGAATTTAGCGATTGCTCTAGCACTTCCATGACCATTTGCTGCAGGTATTTCTGCTTTTCGCCATTCTCTGGAGTTTGCATAAAAAGGATTTTTCATTTCCATTTTAGGATTATTAAATGCTGAGCCTGAAACTGTTGATGGATCATCAAAATCTTTAATCAAAGCAAGGTCACCACTTAACATACTCTTAGGGATGATTTTAAAAATTGGTGCAAGAATCTTAGTCCACGCCGGAAAGAGACTTGGCTGAATATCTGTTACTTTATCAAACTGTTCATCCGGTAAACCAATCCAAAAGTCTAAATCTAAAGGTTCAGCAATTTTTTCATTGAAATATTGTCCTATGGATTGACCTGTTACTCTTCTCACCATTTCTCCAATCAAATGACCATAAGTTAGAGCATGATATCCGTGTCGACTCCCAGGTTCCCATTGAGGCTTCTGTGCTGCTAGTGCATCAACCATAACATCCCAGTTGTAATAGGCATCGTCCGGTAAAGGTTTAGTAACTCCACATAAACCGGATTTGTGGCAGAACAAATATCTGACTGGAATTTTATCTTTACCTTCTTGAGCAAATTCTGGCCAATACTTAGCAACTGGGTCATCCAAATTTACTTTGCCTTCTTCAACCAACTGCAAAAGACAAACTGCTGCCAATCCCTTGGTGGTAGAGAAAACATTAACTATTGTATCTTCCTGCCAAGTTGTATTCTCTTCTTCGGAATCAATACCCCCCCAAAGATCTACAACTTTTTCTCCTTCAATTTCAACGGTAATTGCTGCTCCTCTTTCAAAACCTGATTTAAGATTTTTTTCAAATAATTCTCTGGCAGAAGAGAATTTTTCATCGCAGTATCCACTTATCATTTTATCTCCTAAAAAAAGATAGAATACCTCTAAATATTAGATAAATGAAAGTAAAAAAAGCAGATGATTATCAATCTTGGTATGTGCAAGAGGGCGATCAAGCATTGTTGATAGATCCATGGTTTGATTCTGCATTGGTTGACGGAAAGGGGTGGTTTCTTCAAAGAAGGAAAGAGAAAAAAACTGAATTGTCTCAAGAAGAAATGTCAGCAGTTCAAGACATCATAATCACAGCACCGTTTGAAGATCATTTGCATTTGAAAACACTGAAAGATTTTCCAACGGCAAATCTATGGTGTTCCAGTCAAGTTAAAAAAATTCTCTTAAAGAAAAAATTGGAGAATAAAATTCTTGAACTTTCATCTAATTCGCAGTTGATTGGAAATTTAAACGTTCAAGCATTACCCGCTGGGTTTCCTTACAATACCACAGCGTATTGTTTACTTATCTCAAATAAAAATGGATTTAAAGTTTTTCACGAGGGGCATGTAGTAAACAAAAAACTTATCATTGAAAACAACATTGAAGCAGATGTTGCAATACTTACTGGAGAAGAGGTTAAGTTTTTTGGTCTGATTACTTTGAGTATGAATANGAGAAAAGCCATTGAAGTCTGCAAATTATTGAAAGCAAAAAAATTATTCATTACAGGTTCAAACCCTTTAAAAAATTCAGGCTTTATAAATAATTTTCTTAAATTCAAAAAACTGGATAATGATTTGCTAGATAATAATATTGAGGTCTTTTACGATGCGGGAAGTACTTTATCTTCTTAAGATACTTGTTTTAGGAATATTTTTTTCCGGTATGGTGTTTACAAAGAACATCATTCTTGATTGCGAGGTAACTTTGGTGGGTATCGAAGGGAAAGATAAAGCTTCAAATAATACCGAGATTATTGACATCAATCTAAAAGCCAAAACCATCTTCTTTGGCACTGAGGCAATACCTTATAAATTAAAAAACAAAATAAGAGTTTACGAGGGTATTTATTTCAAAGGCAACAAAAGGACGTTTGCCATTGAAAACAAATTGGTAATAGACAAAAAGAGTTTTCAATCATCTTTGAATAAAAATGTTTGGGATAACAAAGCAATCAGTGTAAATTCTTATTCTTATTTTGACTGTAAACGAAGAAATTAATGGGGCTATAGCTCAGCTGGGAGAGCGCTTGCATGGCATGCAAGAGGTCGGCGGTTCGATCCCGCCTAGCTCCACCATTAAATAAAGATAACAAGCATGAACTTATTAGATCAAAAAAATAATTTCTCATGGCAACTGTCGTTAATCTTATTTCTATTAATTTCTCCCATGTTTTTTGGTCCTTTAATTGCTCTATTGAATCCAGAATTTTTTGAAGGACTTGGAGATAACGATTTAAGTTTGGGATCCACTCTATTTGTTGCACGAAATCTTGCTATAGGAGTGGCTTTTCTTTTTGCTATTTATTTGAGGAATGCATCAATGCTTTTCATCTTGATATTAGTAAGGTTAATTATTGATCTGATTGATTTTCCAGCATTTCAAATGTTTAGAGAGTCACCAATAATCGGACAAATTATTATTTTTTCGTTGATGTGCTACTTACCAGCTTATTTTGGTTTACGTATTCTTTGGAAGGAAATGAAAAATTCTTCATAATTTGTAACGAATGTTAGATCACCCAAGTCAGTTTTCTAAAAAATTCATTGCAAGCTTATTCAATTCTCTAGAAGAAAATTTAATAACCTTTGACTTTGTATCAGTAGGTTCAGGCCAAGTTGGGGATTGTTTTAGAGTAAATTTAGACTGGATAGAAAAAAATAATCTTCCTACATCATTTATAGCTAAGTGTCCTGCTGCCGATCCATCCAGCAGAGACACTGCAAGAAATCTGCACCTCTACGAAATTGAGACTTCTTTTTACAAGTATTTATCAAAAAAATGTTCAGCAAGGGTGCCAGAATTATATTTTTCAGATTTTGATCCTAATTCAGATGATGGAATTTTACTTATGGAAGATATGCATCCAGCTAAACAAATTCCGCAAATGGATGGCTGTACAGCAAAAGAAGTCTCTCAGGTTTTAAAAGAAGCAGCAGCCTTACACAAAAGCTATTGGAACGATGAGAAACTTTTGTCTTATCCTTGGCTAACTTATGGCGTAAGCGAAGAACGAAAAGAGTTCGTTGCTAATTTGCTTCCTGCTGTTTATCCGGAATGGAAACAGCGATATCAAGGAAGGATTTCTGAAGATATATTTGAAATGGGCGATGCATTAATTGCAAATTACGATAAATACTCTGAAGTTAGAGAGGGCCCTATGACCTTAGTCCAAGGAGATTTAAGGCTGGATAACATTTTATTTGTTGATCAAAACAATAGGGCGATTCTTCTAGACTGGCAAACTGCTGCAGTTGGATTACCTCTTAACGATGTTGCTTATTGTATTTCTACAAGTTTTGATAATCCAAACGATCGGGCTGACTCTGAAGAAAGTTTGGTGAAGGAATATCACAAATTGCTTAATATTGAAGAAAGTTATTCTTTTGAAAAAGCATGGAACGATTATCGTCGGGGTTCTTTTGTGGGATTCTTAATGGCTGTTATGTCTGCCATGATTGTAGAAAGAACAGAACGAGGGGATGAGATGTTTGCTGTGATGGCAGAGAGATCGGGCTGGCAAGCTTTACATCTTGATGCAGTGAGTTTTTTAAAATAAAAAAGAAGGGAACACCTATATTTTGGGAGAGAAAAGACGTCCCCTTCAAAAGATTAGTTCAGTTTTTTCCACTCATAAGGTTTATTTCCACCAACTTTAAAATAGATGAACATATTGATCATATGTATACCTAGTAATGAGAGAGAAATTGGAACTATTAAGTAGGGATTTCTAAAGTTTTCAAGGGCACCCAAGTAATAAAGAGTATATAAACTAAATACTGTCCAAAGCACCATTAAACCAATTGCTTTAATACTTTCCATAACATTCTCCTTTAATCGATTAAATTAACTGCAACCGAAATATCTGATCTCAATGAAGTCTGACAAGCTAAAGCGTAACCATCACTCAACTCATCAGGACTTAACACGTAAGAGAAATCTATTTCAGCTCTTGTTTTGCCGTCAATAATTTTGCATTTACAAGTTCCGCAACTTCCTACCTGACATTTTTTTGGCCAAGGCAAACCAGCCTTTAATGCGCCAGTGAGAAGAGAGTCACCTGGTTCAACTACAAACTCCTGATCGTGATCAACAAGTTTTGCAGTGAAACTTTTATTTTTCTTAAAAAGACCAAACATTAAGCAATCAAAATATCGTTCGATAAATGTTTGGAATTTTCGTAATAATCTTTGGCAATTTGTCTTTCTGCATTGGAAGCTTGATTACGATCCCATTCGTCTAAATACTTTTGAGTATATTTTCTAAACAATGGCGGAATTAGAGTCAAAAGAAATAAAGTAAAATAACCAATTTCATAATTAGGAGCACCCACTTCATCTAATTCCCAAAAGTAAGTTTCTCCTCTAACGTGATGGTCTCCTTGTCTTCCAATTTCTATGAAAAACCAACTTGTGAATAGATTATCGTTATCCCAAGAATGTTTGTGCTCAACCGGCTTGCCAGCTTCACGTATAAGCCCATAATGACCCATGAAATTTAAAGCTTCTAAAAGAAAATTAGAAATACTCCATATCACAATAAGAGCAACAATACCGATTAATCCTCCGGACCAGACAAATAGAACAATGGATGGCAAGCTATACAAATAACCCAAGATCCATTTGTTGTCTAAAGAAAAAAACGATTTGTTTTGTCTTTCCAGTTTTTGTTTTTCTAAATCAAAAGAGAACTTGGATTGACCAAAATGAGACAACCATGTGTGCCAATAGACGTTTCTTCCTCTTGGCGCTGTAGCCGGATCATTTTGATGACCCAACTCTAAATGATGTTGATAGACATGAGCATATGTAAAGTGTGAAGCACCGCTTAGAGCCATGATGGCCCTAGATACAGAAAAACCTTCTTTCTTATTATGTGATAACTCGTGACCATAAATAATACCCAGGCCAGCCCATAATCCTGTAGAAAGAATTGCTCCGATGAGCGATTCAACAGTTACAATGCTTGAAGTTGTAAATTGGTATAAATTCCAAGCTAAAGCACATTGCAGGACAATGAAAATTGGCAACATCAGATACATCACAATGTATTGAAAAGTTTTAATTCCAAAGGAATTTCCATTTTCATCAAAATCTGCTCTTAAATGGATATTTTTAGTAGCGGTATCTAATATGATATTAAGACCAAAAAGAAAAACTCCGGTCCAAGCATAGATACCTCCTAAGAAAAGTCCGTAAATAGTTAAAACTGTCATGACAGGAACTATTAAATAGCGGACGTTTACATAGAATGTTTTCATAGAAAACTCCGTTTTTTTAAAGTTAAATCCTAGGAATTATAAGGTTCCGTTTTAGCACTTTCTTTTAAATCGCGGCAATAGGATCAAATCACGATTGGAAATAGTCTAAAACAAAAAAAAAAATTTGTAAACAAAAAA
>NZFZ01000036.1 GCA_002689405.1 Gammaproteobacteria bacterium
GAACCAGAATCCCTTGATTCATAGTTAAGGTTTTAAATCCGGTTGGTTTCTGAAATAAATCTTTAACCAATAAAAGACGTACATTCTTTTTTGCAGCTATTATTTTTTTTGCAGCAGGATTAATGGCNGGTGCAGCTATNACTTCNACAAATTGATTATCGATAATTTTNTTTGCAGTAAATTTATCAAGTNNTTTATTAAGAGCAATAATNCCNCCAAATGCAGAAGTTTCATCACAAGAAAAAGCTTTCTCATAGGCTTCTAGCAATGTNTTTCCGGAAGCTACGCCACAAGGATTTGCATGTTTAACNATNACACAAGANGGTTTTTCAAAATTTGAAACGCATTCAATGGCTGCATCGGTATCNGCAATATTATTGTAAGAAAGTTCTTTNCCTTGNATTTGCTCTGCGGAAGTGATTCCTGCTCCTTCAGATCCAGAATTTATATAAAAATTTGCTTCCTGATGCGGGTTTTCTCCATACCGCAATGCCTGTTTTAGTTTATGACTGCTGAAAAAGTTTTCTGGAGCCTCATCATTGTAAGTTGATAAAAAATTTGCAATTTCAATGTCATAATTTGCTACATGCTCAAAAGCTTTCAAAGATAATTTTNTTCGAGTTTCATAAGAACACTTACCGCTTTCCCTTTGTAGGTCTGCGATAAATGAATCATAAAGATTTGGAGACGAAACTACAGCTACGTGAAAAAAGTTTTTAGCAGCCGATCTCAACATTGTAGGACCTCCAATATCTATATTTTCTATTGCTTCGTCCAATTCAATATCAGGTTTTTTTATTGTTTCTTCAAAAGGGTAGAGATTCACCACNACNAGATCAATTTCTTTGATATTGTGTTTTTTTGTCTCTTCTTTATCCTCTTTTCGGCGAGAGAGAATGCCACCATGAATTTGAGGAACCAAAGTTTTTACTCGACCACCCATCATTTCAGGAGAGCCTGAAAATTTTTCAGCAGGAACAACTGGAATTTTATTTTTTCTTAATAATTTTTCTGTGCCTCCCGTCGATATGATTTCTATATTCAAGTTATGGAGTTTTTTTGCAAAATCTACAATATCGGTTTTGTCAGAAACNCTGACCAGCGCTCGTTTAATTTTGATTTTACGATTTTTTGCCATTATCTANATTATATTGTTTAAGTTTTGTTCTAAGCGTGACTCTATTTATCCCTAATATTTTGCTGGCTTGAGATTTATTGCCATTGCAAAATTTCATCACTTCTTCGAGCATTGGTTTTTCCACTTCTTTTATTACCATTTCAAAAACATTAGTTGCTTTATTGCCATCTAATTCTTTGAAGTATCTTCTAAGGGCTAATCCGACTTGGTATTTTAGCGACTTTCTATCTTTTTTTTTAGAATCTTTGCTTTTCATCAATTTATATCTGTTTGCAATTCATTTCCTGTAGATATTAAGTTTAGTTTGCCTTCATTATTCTCTAATTCAGTAATGGAACAATTATCAGGGTAGAAAGAAACCACTCTGGGATCATTTNTCAAAGTGCTNACAACAGNATTAATAACCATGAAGTGAGAAAAAATGATTGTTGGTTCGGTTAAATTTTTTAAAGCGTAAAGAATTTTTGACTGCCAAATTTGTTGAGGCTTTTCTAATTCATTAATATTTTTTTTAAAAACTTCTTGTAGCCAACTTTTGCGCTCTAACAAAGATATTCCGGGAGATGGGATTTCTCTGAAAGCTTCATTCAAGGCCAGTTGCTTATTGAAGTTTTTTTTGAAGTGAAAACTAGTTTCTTGAGCTCTTTTTAATGGACTGGAGACTAAATTAAATTGATTTAGATCTTCATTTCCATTGAGAGTATTAAAGCACTCCAACGCTTGCTCTTTTCCAAGATCGCTTAATCCGGGNTCTGCTGATTGGTCCCAAGATTGGGCAGCTTCACCATGCCTAATAAGAAAAATTTTCATTAAAATTAAAACAAGCTAAATATATGCAGTAAGATAAATGTATGAGAATACCACGAATTTTTCTCGATCAGGAACTTACAAAAAACAAAANTTACCAACTAGATAAAGATAGTTTTCACCACCTTTTAGTTTTAAAAAAAAGAGAAGGAGATANNATAGAAGTATTTAATTCGAAAGGGCAATTTCTTGAAGCATCTATTTCCCTAATAAATAAAAAAAAATGTGAAGTTTTTTCACTAGGTGAGACAAAGGTTCAAGAAAAAACTTTACCAAAAATCTCATTAGGTATTTCTGAAATAAAGAACTTTGAAAAAATTCTAAATGAAGTAACTCAATTGGGAGTTTATCGAGTTGACTGCTTATCAACTGAAAGATCAAAGTTTTTGAAAAAACCTTCGGAAAAAAAAATAGAACGATGGAAAAAAGTCATAATTGGAGCCTGTGAACAATCTGGAAACAATTGGTTGCCACAAATTGGATATATGACCTTAGATGAATGGCAAACAGCAATACCTACAGAGAATAANTTTTATCTAAATCCAGGAGAAAATAAAANTATTGAATCCTTATCGAAATTGGATGAAATTTACTTTTCCATTGGTCCAGAAGGAGGCTTTTCTCCTAAGGAAATTGATAAGATGAAATCCAATGGTTTAGAGGGCATCTCTCTTGGAGAGTTAGTTATAAAAACCGAAACAGTACCTACTGTATTATTGTCAATGTTAAAAATTTTAATTAAATAAAATGAAANTAGCTTTTGTAATGGATCCCATCTCNCAGATTTCTTATAAAAAAGATTCTACTTTAGCTATGATGGTTGAGGCTCAAGAAAAAGGTCATGAAATTTTTTACATTGAGCCAAATTGTCTTTTTTTTAATTCTCATAAACCCTGTGCAGAATTTTCTGCTATTTCTGTTAAGTATGAAGAATCTAAGTGGTATGAAGAAGGAAAAAATAATATCTCATCTTTAGATTTCTTTGATGCAATATTGATGAGACAAGATCCTCCTTTTGATATGGGCTACATAAATAATACTTATATTTTGGAGGCTGCTTCAAAAATGGGAGTCAAAGTATTCAATGATCCAAAAGCCCTCAGAAATAACAATGAAAAATTAGCAATTCTTGATTATCCCTCTTTGATTACCGACACCATAGTGTCTTCTTCAAAAGAAATTATTAAAGATTTTATTGAAAGAAATTCCGAAGTAGTTATTAAGCCTTTAGGTTTGATGGGCGGGGAAGGAATCAGAAGACTCCATCATCAAGATGCAGATCTTCTTGAAACTCTTGACTTGATTAATCACAAAAAAGAAAAAATGATGATACAAAAATTCATCCCTGAAGTATTTGAAGGAGATAAAAGAGTTATTCTAATTTCTGGAGAAGAATGTGGTTTTTCTGTGACCAGGATTCCTCAAGGAGATGATTTTCGTGGAAATCTTGCTGCTGGAGGAAAGGCAGAAGTAAGAGAGTTGAATAATAGAGATCTGGAGATTGTTAATGCCATAAAACCCAAATTAATAGAACAGGGCATTTTAGTAGCTGGCATAGATATATTGGGTTCCTTTCTGACCGAAATAAACATCACAAGCCCTACTTGTTTTAGAGAGTTGTATGATCAACAAGGTATTAACCTAGCTAAGAACCTAATTCAGGAGATAGAACAAGCTTTATAATGGTGAATATCTTAGGCATAGATTATGGAGAAAAATATATTGGTTATGCTGTCGGTAATGACATTTCTCTTACTTCCTCTACCCAAGGAACAATTATTTATAAAAATCAAAAAAAACTCTTTCAAGAAATACAAGATTTAGTAAACGAGTGGGAAGTAAAATTGATTATCCTAGGCCTCCCAATAAATATGGATGATACTGAAAGTAAGATGTCAAAAGGGGTTAGAGGTTTTAAGGAAAAAATTGAAAAATCTTTAAACATAGAATGTAAACTTCATGACGAGAGACTATCCTCTTTTGAGGCAAAGCATCAAATGGATATGATAAAAAAAAATAAGACACAACCTAATCCAGGTATTGATGCCTTAGCCGCTAAGGTTATTTTGGAATCTTGGTTGAGAGAAAAAAGTAAAAATGTCTGATTTCATTCCTGAAGATTTTATTCAAAAAGTTTTAGAGGACTCAGATATTGTCTCTTTAGTAGATTCTTATGTTCCCTTAAAAAGAAAAGGCAAAGACCATTGGGCGCAGTGTCCATTTTGTGATGACGGTAGTAACCCATCATTTAGCGTGAGCGATCAAAAACAATTTTATTATTGTTTTAAATGCAGAGCTTCAGGAAATGCAATTGGCTTTTTGATGAACTATCAGTCAAAAGATTTTGTAGGAGCAGTAGAAATTTTAGCGAAAAACCTTGGTTTGGAAATTCCAAAGACCAAATCAAACTACAATAGGGAAAAATTTGATGAATTATTTAGTTTTAATGATGAGGCTAAAAATTTTTATAAGAATAATCTTCTAAAACCAAAGGAAGGAGAAAAAATAAGATCTTATTTGAAGGAAAGAGGAATTTCAGAAGAAATCTCAAAGGAATTTGAATTGGGTTTAAGTTTGGAAGGCTGGGACAATCTCGTTAAACATTTTGAATCCAAAAAGATTGAAGCCAAGGAATCTTCTAAACTTTTTAAAATCGCTAAAAATGAAAGAAAGTATGATGTCTTTAGAAATAGATTGATTTTTCCTATTGTTTCTCGAAGAAACAAAATTGTTGGATTTGGAGGCAGAGTTTTGGATGATGCAGATCAGCCTAAATACCTCAATACTCCAGAATCCGAAGTATTTAAAAAAAGCAGAGAGCTGTATGGCCTTCCAAATGTTTTAGCAAGAAACTCAAGACCAAAACAGATTCTGGTAGTAGAAGGTTATATGGATGTTTTGGCAAGCTTTAGCTTTGACTTGCCCATTGCCGTTGCAACATTGGGAATAGCGACTAACAAGTTTCATTTAGAAACTCTTTTTCAAAAGACAGATGAAGTTATTTTTTGCTTTGATGGAGATGAGGCAGGTAGAAATGCCTCGAAATTAGCTCTCGAAATAGCTATTCCGATTGTGAAAGACGGCAAAAGAGTTAAATTTTTATTCCTACCAGAGGACCATGATCCAGCAAGTCTTTTGTTAGAAAAAGGAAAAGACGAATTACTCAAGCTAATAAATGATGCAACAAATCTTTCGGACTATTTGTTTGAAAGCATTCTAGAAAAGTATGACAACTCTTTAGAGGCAAAAGCTGCAGCGTCTAAAGAGTTTATCTCCATAGTGAAGTCCATGCAGGAAGGTAACTTTAAAAATATTTTGATCAAAGAGTTTTCAAAAAAAATGGATATTGACCTCAATGAAATTTCATCAACAAAACAGGAAGCTAAAAAACACTCTCAACCAGAAGAAACGCAAATGGATCTAAGCAAGGTAACTAAGAGTTTACTCAAATGCATTATTCATAATCCAGATTTAGCTAAATCCGAATACCTAGATTATTTCATAGATAATAATGAATTCTTAATTAGCCCTTTAATTTCCTTTTTAAGAGCTAAATCAGACGTATCTTTTCCTATGATTATCCAAGAGTTTTCCGATCAAAAAAATATCCTCATTGATCTTTCGAACGATCAAAACCTAATTAGTCCTGATGAGGGTTTGAAGTTCATAAAACAGGCAGTTGATTATATTGAAAGAAATCAAGGAGACAATCTTTTACAAAAATTGAAAAAAAAGCATGACAAAAACGAGTTAGATCCCAAAGAAAAAATAGAGCTTAAAAAACTACTCACTTCTAAATTTGAAGAACTTTCTGAGGACGAACTATCTTTATTTAAAAAGCTCTAATTGATAAAAATTTAATAGTTAAGACTTTCAAACTTATATATAATCAACTTCCCAAAATATGATTGATGACGATTTAGAGAATAGTGGGCTGAGAGAGCTCATTGAAAAAGGCAGAGAACAAGGATACATAACCTTTGCTGACATAAACGATTACTTACCCGATGAAGTATCTGACCCAGATCAGCTTGATGAGGTTATTCAGATAATAAATGATTTAGGCCTTCAGGTTTTAGAAGAGGCTCCAGAAGAAGGTTCTAATTTTTCTCCTGCANATCAAGATACTCCTGAAACACCAACTGAAAACGAAATGGGTACCATTGAGTCAGAAGTCGGCAGAACCACCGATCCAGTAAGACTCTACATGAGAGAAATGGGCTCCGTTGACTTATTGACTAGAGAAGGAGAAATTGCAATTGCAAAACGTATAGAAGAAGGCGCAAGAGATTTACTTCATGCCTGTGCTTTTTATCCAGGAATCATTGAAGATGTTTTATTGGAATATGAATTAATCAAAAAAGAAGACAAAAGAATCACAGACTTAGTTGTAGGGTTCATGGATGAAGAGGAAGATCTCCCGCCTACAGCTCAAGAAATTGCAGCTGCAGCAGATGATGATGATGAAGAAGATGTTGGTATTAATATGGAAGAACTTGCTAAAAGACTTTCTTCCATCAAAAGACAATACAATAAGTCTCAGAAAACCATTGCTTCATCCGGAAGAGACAACGACAAAGCACAAAAAGAGCTTGATAAATTAGGNGAGATATTTAAGTTTCTTAAGTTNTCACCTAAAAGATTTGAAACTATATCTCTTACAGCTAGGGCTCTTGCAAAGGCAATTAGAGACTATGAAAAAGAAATCTATGACATTTGCACACAAGATTGCAACATGCCAAGAAAGGACTTCTTGGAAATTTTTAGGGACAATCCAGTTAATTTGAAGTTTCTCGATAGTACTATTCGCTCTAAAAAAAATTACGCACAGCTTCTTAAAGAAGCAAAACCAGATATNAACAAGATTCAAAAAAGAATGATGTCTCTTACGGATAACGTTGGCATGACTATTGCCGAGCTTAAAGACATTACCGCAAAAATGACAAAGGGCGAAACCAAAATTAGAAGAGCCAAGAAAGACATGATTGAAGCAAACTTAAGGCTTGTTATTTCCATTGCAAAAAAATACACCAATAGAGGCTTGCAATTTTTAGATCTGATTCAAGAAGGCAATATTGGTTTGATGAAGGCAGTAGATAAATTTGAATATAGAAGAGGATACAAGTTTTCAACGTATGCCACCTGGTGGATTAGACAAGCAATTACCAGATCGATTGCCGATCAAGCAAGAACCATTCGTATTCCTGTTCATATGATTGAGACTATCAATAAACTCAACAGAATTTCTCGTCAAATGCTGCAAGAACATGGCAAAGAACCNACTCCAGAAGAACTATCAGAAAAAATGGATATGCCTGAAGATAAAATAAGAAAAGTTTTAAAAATAGCTAAAGAACCTATTTCTACTGAAACTCCAATAGGNGATGAAGACGATACTACTNTAGGAGATTTTATTGANGATCCATTGCAGGATTCCCCAATCGATGCTGCTACAGAAAACAATCTACATGATGCCACTGACGGTGTCTTATCCAGCCTAACTGCTAGAGAGGCAAAAGTTTTAAGAATGAGATTCGGGATTGGTATGAATACCGATCACACTTTAGAAGAGGTCGGCAAACAGTTTGATGTAACCAGAGAGAGAATCAGACAGATTGAAGCCAAAGCTTTAAGAAAACTGAGACATCCATCAAGATCAGGACATCTTAAAACTTTCCTAGACGAATAAATTCACTCAGAATGATAAAAAACACAAGGGCCTGTAGCTCAGTTGGTTAGAGCAGCGGACTCATAATCCGTTGGTCGGAGGTTCGAGTCCTCCCGGGCCCACCACTTTTTCAAAGAATTTTATTTAGGGTTTTTGATAGCTCCAGACCATTCAATAAAATTTTTAGGTCTTTGTCTTTCAGAAAGTATTTGTATTCCGTATTCCTCTCTTAAATCGCAAATTTTCCTCGACAAGTAGGATTCTGGAACTTTTAGAGGCCATTTTTTCTTCATTTTGAATCTCATTTTTAAAATACCGAAAAGAGATTTATAAGCATAAAACATCGAAATCATTGTTTTTTTGAAACCTACTTCTTTCCATAAATATTTCATATGATTTTTTAAAAAAGGATCTTCAAAATAGGCAAGATAATCTTTCCATTTATAGGAACACAAAATAAGTCCATGCAGATCATTTATAGATTCTTCTTCAAAAGTCGCACCATTACCAAAAATGACATGAGTGCAATCGTGACATTGCCAGATCTTATAATCAGCATCTGATTTGTCCGTGCCAATTTTTTTATTATTTTCTTTCAGATAACTTAAATAAATCTCCAGACCCTCAGCCAGAGTAAGTTCGCAGTTTTGTTCTTTAAAAGCCAACATTAGGTGAATTATAAATCTTTTAAGGTCTCGTGTTTACTCAACTCATACCTAGCAACTGTGCGTCTATGTACTTCATCAGGACCATCACCAATTCTTAAATATCTGACAGAAGCATATAAGCTAGCTAAAGGTGTATCTTGAGAAACACCCGCACCCCCGTGAATCTGAATAGCTTTATCAATGACTCTAGTTGCCATTAAAGGAATAGCAACTTTAATCTGGGCAATTTCACTCTTTGCAATTTTGTTCCCAGCTGTATCCATCATATGAGCTGCTTTAAGAGTCATCAATCTACACATCTCTATCTCTATTCTGCAGTCGGCTATAACATCGTAATTTCCACCTAGCTCAGCCAAAGGCTTACCAAATGCTTTTCTGCTTAAAGAGCGTTTACACAACAAATCTAATGCTCTTTCCGCAACTCCTATGATTCTCATGCAGTGATGAATCCTGCCAGGTCCAAGTCTTCCTTGGGCTATTTCAAAACCTCTACCTTCTCCTAAAATTAAATTTTCTTTAGGGACTCTCACATCTTTAAATTTTAGATGAGCATGTCCGTTGGGCGCATGATCAGNTCCATAAACNCTAAGCATTCTTAGATTTTCAATTCCTTCAAGATCAGTTGGAATAAGTATTTGAGATTGTCTTTGGTGTTTNGGATTATCCGNGTTGGTAACNCCCATAAAAATCATGACTTTGCAATCAGGCCTNCCAAACCCAGAAGTCCACCATTTTTCTCCNTTNATTACATATTCATCTCCATCCTCTTCGATCTTGCTTTCTATATTGGTAGCATCGGAAGAAGCTACTTTTGGTTCCGTCATGGCAAAGGCCGATCTGATTTCACCTTCTAAAAGAGGCTGTAACCATTTTTCTTTTTGAAAGTCAGAACCAAACTTATCTAAAACCTCCATATTCCCAGTATCTGGTGCAGAACAATTAAAGATTTCTGAGGCAAAGCTCACTTTACCCATGATCTCTGCTAGAGGAGCATATTCCAAATTCGATAAGCCAAAACCACTTTCACTTTCAGGTAAGAAAAAATTCCATAAACCTTGTTTTTTTGCTTTTAGCTTTAATTCTTCTATGACTTTAGGAACTTGCCAAGGATTACCGCTGTCTCGAAAAGCTTTCATTTCATTCGCATATATCTCTTCTGCAGGATATATATTTTCATCCATGAAGCTAGAGACCTCATTGATCAATTCTTTTACCTTTGGAGTATGTTCAAAATTCATAAATTTATGATAATCGAATGACTTACAAACTGTTATTTATTTTATTATCTAAAGGTTTATCTTTTATAATTAATCTTTAAATCAAGGGGAGTCATGAGAGCAAAATACCTTTTATTCGTTTTATGTTTTTCAACAAGTCTTTTTTCAGATTATAAGTTTGAAACAGTTCTGAGTGGCTTAGATGATGCTTGGAGCTTAGCGTTTTTAAGCGAAGACGAGATCATCTATACCGAAATGCCAGGCAGGCTAAAAATTGCTAATTTGATAGATGGTTCAATCACACAGATTAAAAATGTGCCAAAGGTTCAATACAGCAGCCAAGGAGGTCTCTCCGAAGTTTTACTTGACCCAAGCTTTGCTTCAAACAATATAATTTACCTTAGTTATTCAGCCCGTAATTCAGATGGAAAATCAACGCTGTATTTAATGTCTGCTGTATTAAATAAAGATTCTCTTGAAAAGAAAAAAGTAATTTTTGAAGCGAAAGCACCAAGAAGAGTTCCTGTTCACCTAGGCGCCAAAATTGCATTTTTAAATGATGGAACGATTTTACTTGCTAGTGGAGATGGATTTGATCATCGTGAAAAGGCTCAAACTTTGGATAATCATTTTGGAAAAATAATCAGAATAAATAAAGATGGAACAATTCCTTCTGATAATCCTTTTGTAAATGTGGAGAATGCTCTGCCAGACATTTATTCTTATGGGCACAGAAACCAACAAGGATTGATTGTTACAAAAACTGGTGAAATATATGAGCATGAACATGGACCAAGGGGAGGAGATGAAATGAATCTTATTGAACCGTCTCTTAACTACGGCTGGCCGGCAATTACTTATGGCATAGATTATTCTGGAGCAGTTATAAGTCCTTTTACTGAAAAAGAAGGGATGGAACAGCCCTTATTACACTGGACACCATCAATTGCTCCCTCTGATATGATTTTTTATGAGGGCGATAAATATCCAGAATTGAAAAATAGTTTTTTAGTGACAGCGTTGGTTTCCAAAGATGTAAAAAAAGTTACTTTTTCTCAAACTGGAAAAGACAATCAAGAAAGTCTTTTTTCAAACTTGAATTCTAGACTTAGAAATATTCAAGCTTCACCAAATGGCTTTATTTATCTTTTAACAGATGGGCCAAGAGGAAAGTTAATAAAAGTTTTATCGGAATAATTATGAGAATAGCAAAATATCCATTCGCAGTTCTTTCTGCAGCCTTATTTA
>NZFZ01000037.1 GCA_002689405.1 Gammaproteobacteria bacterium
CATTTTAATTTTTGGTATTCCATATTTTTTAATATCCGGGGTATACCAGTTATCAAAACCTGATAACAAAGAAACTTTCTCCTCAAGAGATAGATTGGAAATTATTTTTTTTAATTTCATAACAGACTTAAGAGTATACTTTGTAAAAACATTTTTTGAGAATGCCTTTTTTTATTGTTTTATTTTTTTACATCACAATTTCTATCTATCAGATCAGTGCAGTTGCAGATGCTTTAAAACTTATATTCATGGTTGAAAGTACTTTTTTGGAAGGCGTTTTATTTATCATTTCTCTTTTTCTAACATTTACTCCTTTTCTAGGCCCAATTCTTGGAATAATTGGAGCTACTGTTGTTTGGGAGTGGAATATTTTATTTTCTGCCCTATTGTTTTTTTGGCCCTATCTTTTAGGATTTTTATTTTTTTCCTTGAGGAAAAAAAGTCTTAAAAGCCACAACTCTAATAGTCAAGCCTCAGATATAGAAGATGCTCAAATAATTGAGGAAGAGAAATTTAAATAAAATTGGAGCTGGCGATTGGATTCGAACCAACGACCGCCTGATTACAAATCAGGAGCTCTACCAACTGAGCTACGCCAGCAAATCAGGTGATGATGATATATTAATTAAAAAATAAATTGGAGACTAATTTATATTTATCGAAATCTCTCCAGAGGATACTCTTCTAATTTGATTACCTATTCTGACATTAAGTGATCCATCCGAGTTTATGTCTAAAGCAGTTCCTTCTTTATTTAAAGAATTCGAGAGAAAAACTTTTTTGCCCTTCAAAAAATTCAAATTATTAAAGTCTCTTACAAAGTAGTCAAAGCCCCTTTTTTCAAAATTTGGTTTCAATACTAAAACCTCATTAGCTATGTCGGATATTATTTCGTTTCTATCGACAACAATATTTTCAAATTCCAATTTAAGAGAAGTCCAATCTCTATCAATTTCTGTGTTGCTATCCATAAAAACATTTAAGCCAATTCCTACAACAATTAAATTTACAGCATCTCTTTTTAAAGTTTCTACTAAGATCCCGCCAATTTTCTTTTTGTTTAAGTAAATATCATTCGGCCATTTAATCTCAGTGAAAATATTTTGCCTCAATAGAACATTATGGACTGCAAGAGCTGACACCAAACTAAATGAGCTGAAGTTTTTTAATTCATGATTGATGGAAAAACCCAGAGACATGTAAATATTTTCATACTTTGGACTTTGCCATTTTTTTAAATTTCTTCCTCTGCCTTTTGTTTGACTTTCTGCTACACACAGAGAATATTCATTTGGATTTGCAAACTTGATAAGGTAATCATTTGTTGATTCAAGTTCTTCATAAAGTGATAAATTCCACTCAAAATCATAATTTTTTTTTAGAAAATTCAAGATTTTCTCTTCTTTTAAAGTATTTTGTTTGACATCTTCCATATGTACTCAGAGAATACACAACTCTATAGGAGGGGTTGGGGAGCGGTCAAACCCATCTGACTGTAAATCAGACGCTTCGGCTTCGCAGGTTCGAATCCTGCCCCCTCCACCAAAAGTGTTGCATTTAAAGCAAAATTTGAGTATAAAGCCGTTCGGAGCATCGGGTGTTGAGGGTTTTGATTTTTTTTACTTTTCTTATACCGTCTCCTAGGTGTTTAAAGGAATTGCTCATATAGCTCAGCTGGTAGAGCACTTCCTTGGTAAGGAAGAGGTCACCGGTTCAAGTCCGGTTATGAGCTCCATTAAATAAATTTTTTTAAAGAGGAATAAAAAATGGCAAAAGAAAAATTCGAAAGAACCAAACCGCACTTAAATGTTGGGACTATTGGTCACGTAGACCATGGTAAAACTACTTTAACTGCTGCTCTAACTAAGGTTTGTGCTGAAGCTCAAGGTACCGGTGAAGCAATAGCTTTTGATGGTATCGATAATGCTCCTGAAGAAAGAGAAAGAGGCATTACAATTGCGACTTCTCACGTTGAGTATGATTCTGCTGCAAGACATTATGCTCACGTAGATTGTCCAGGTCACGCTGACTATATTAAGAATATGATTACAGGAGCTGCACAAATGGATGGAGCTATTCTCGTAGTCAATTGTGCTGATGGTCCAATGCCTCAAACAAGAGAGCACATTCTTCTTGCTAGACAAGTGGGCGTACCTTACATTGTGGTTTATCTCAATAAAGCTGATCAAGTTGATGATGCAGAACTAATTGAGCTTGTAGAAGTAGAAGTCAGAGACTTACTGAACGAATATGAATTTCCCGGAGATGATACTCCTATAATTATAGGTTCAGCTCTTAAAGCTTTAGAAGGAGAAGATTCAGAACATGGAATTCAATCTGTACAAAAGCTTGTCGAGGCTCTTGACAGCTATATTCCAGAACCAACCAGAGAAACTGATAAACCTTTCCTAATGCCAATTGAAGATATCTTTTCAATTCAAGGAAGGGGAACTGTTGTAACAGGAAGAATTGAAAGAGGAGAAGTCAAAGTTAATGATGAAATGGAAATTGTAGGTATTAAAGATACTGAAAAAACTGTTTGTACAGGAGTAGAAATGTTCAGAAAGCTTTTGGATGAAGGAAAAGCTGGAGAAAACGTCGGTGTACTTTTAAGAGGCACCAAAAGAGAAGATGTTGAGAGAGGTCAAGTTCTTTCTGCGCCTGGCTCAATTACTCCTCATACAAAATTTGAAGCTCAAGTGTATGTTCTTAGTAAAGAAGAAGGAGGAAGACATACTCCCTTCTTTAAAGGTTACAGACCTCAATTTTATGTAAGAACTACTGACGTAACGGGCGAAGTGACACTTCCTGATGGTGTAGAAATGGTTATGCCTGGAGATGATGTTGCAGTAACTGTAGAGCTTATTTCTCCAGTAGCAATGGAAGATGGTATGAAGTTCGCAATCCGTGAAGGTGGCAGAACTGTTGGTGCCGGAGTAGTTTCTAAAATTATTCAATAGGCCAGTAGCTCAATTGGTAGAGCGGCGGTCTCCAAAACCGCAGGTTGGGGGTTCAATTCCCTCCTGGCCTGCCAGAAAGAGAAGCCCTCTTTTTAAAGAGCATGGCATGAGAGGAGCTAGATGATTCTAAGTAAAAGTCTTTGGTTAGTAGGATTGGCAATTATTGCTGCTGCCGTGTGGGGTAATTCTTACTACAGTGACTTTGGTCTTCTTTATAGAGTTTTAGGAGTTATAGCTTTATTTTCGCTAGGNCTATTTGTTTTAAGATTTACCGAATTTGGATCTGTTGCTTTCCAGACTATAAAACAGTCTACGACTGAAATCCGAAAGGTTGTTTGGCCAAACAGAACTGAGACAACTCAAACTACTCTTATTGTTGTGGGTGTAGTGATCATAGCTGCTCTCATTCTATGGGGCTTAGATTCTCTTTTTTCTTTTGTAATGAGTTTAATATTAGGGTGATAAATGTCTAAAGCTTGGTACATCATAAATTCTTACTCCAACTACGAAAATAAGGCTANAGAGCAACTGTTAGAAAGAATTAAATTGGAAAAAATGGAAGATTGTTTTGGAAGGATAGAAATACCAGTTCATGAAGTTGTTGAATTAAAAGGAGGTAAAGAAAAGATAACAGAAAAAAAATTCTTTCCTGGATATATTTTAGTTGAAATGGAAATGAATGACGAAACNTGGCATTTGGTCAAAGAGACTCCCAGAGTACTNGGTTTTATTGGCGGTACAAAAAATAATCCTAAACCTATTACTGATGCTGAAGCAGCAAAGATTTTAAATCAAATGGAACATGGAATAGAGGAGGCATCACAAGGAACTGTCTATGAGCCTGGAGAAATGATTAGAGTTATAGACGGCCCATTCAATGACTTCAGTGGCGTTGTTGAAGAAGCCGATAACCAAAANGGTAAAGTAAAAGTTGCTGTAATGATATTTGGAAGGTCCACTCCTGTTGNATTGGACTTTTCTCAAATCGAAAGAGGATAAAGATGGCTGAAAAGAAAATAATGACATACATTAAACTTCAAGTTCCTGCAGGAGCTGCNTCTCCGAGTCCGCCTGTTGGTCCAGCTTTAGGACAACATGGAGTAAATTTAATGGATTTTTGTAACGCCTTTAATTCCAAAACTAATGAATTGGAAAAAAACCTTCCTGTGCCAGTAGTCATTACTGTCTACGAAGATAGAAGTTTTGATTTCATTGTAAAAACTACACCAGCAAGTGTTCTTTTAAAAAAAGCAGCAGGGCTATCTAAAGGAAGTCCAACTCCAAATTCAGAAAAAGTTGGAAAAGTCTCTAGGAAACAATTAGAAGAAATTGCAGAGGCAAAAATGGCTGATTTAAATGCTACTGACATGGATCAAGCTGTAAAAATTATTGAAGGAAGTGCAAGAAGCATGGGAATAGAGGTAATTTAATGTCTCAAGAAACTAAAAAATATTTNATCGAGGAAGCTTTAGGAGAACTTAATTCTAAGGCTTCAAAAAAATTCACTGAATCCTTGGATGTTTCAATTAACTTGGGAATTGACGCTTCTAAATCAGACCAAAATGTTAGAGGAGCTTCAAACCTTCCTCATGGTAACGGCAAATCTTTCAAAGTTGCAGTATTTGCTGATGGCGATGAAGCAGTTCAAGCAAAAGAAGCTGGAGCAGATAAAGTGGGTATGGAAGATCTGGCAGAGGAAATCAAAGCAGGCAATATGAATTTTGATGTTGTGATTGCAACACCAGACACCATGAGAGTAGTTTCTCCTTTAGGACAAATTCTTGGTCCAAAGGGACTGATGCCAAATCCAAAATCTGAAACTGTTACTAAGGATATTCCAAATACGGTAAAAAACGCAAAATCAGGACAAATTAGGTATAAATCAGATAAACAGGGTATAATCCACGCCCGTATAGGACAGATAGGTTATACAGAAGAACAATTGAAAGATAATTTAGAAGCTTTTTTAACAGATGTTAAGAAGGCAAAACCTCCTTCTGCAAAAGGGATTTATATTTCAAAAGTTACCCTCTCTTCCACAATGGGCAAAGGGTTTGAAATTGATACTGCAAAACTTAATTTTTAATTTATAGATGAGTTTGTTTGGANAAATAAGAATTTTAAGCTGTTGTAACTTCGTTACAACCGTCTTAGACCGTAGGAGTTTAACTTCGTTAAGCTTAATGTTTCCTACGCAGATAGTTCAAAGAGATTTTTCTCTTTGGATAAATGGTTCCTCTTTTGGAAATTTAATCAAAGGAGGGTTTTAAATAATGTCACGCTTAGATACTAAGAAAGTTCTAGTTGAGGATTTAAATAAGATTGCTCAAGAAGCTTTTTCTGTGATCGCTGTAGATTATCGAGGAACCAATGTTCCTGGTCTTACTCAGCTTAGAAAGGAAGCNAAATCACAATCTGTTCAATTAAAAGTTATTAAAAATACTTTAGCAAAAAGAGCTTTGGAGAATACAAAATTTGATTCTCTAAATGAAATTCTCACAGGCCCAACNTTGTTGGCTTTTTCTATGAATGACTTTCAAAGTGCAGCAAAGCTTTTAAAAGACTTTGCAGCTAAAGAAGAATCATTTGAAGTAAAAGGACTTTCCATAGGAGAAGGTTTTCTTGAGCCAAACGAGCTTAAAGCCCTAGCTTCTCTTCCATCAAAAGAAGAAGCAATTTCTATGCTTTTAGGATTAATGCAGGCTCCACTTAATAAACTTGCCGGAACTTTAAANGAGGTTCCNTCACAGTTNGTTAGNACTGTTAACGCAGTGAGNCAAACNAAATCNTAATNATCTAGGNATAACGGAGAAAAATAATGGCTANTACTAAAGAAGAAATACTCGATGCNATATCAGAAATGAGCGTTATGGATGTAGTTGATTTGGTAAAACTTATGGAAGAAAAATTTGGTGTCACTGCTGCAGCTCCAGTTGCTGCCGCTGCCGCTCCTGCCGCAGGTGGCGAAGCCGCTGCTGCTGAAGAGCAAAGTGAATTTGAAATTTTCTTAGCTGATGTTGGTGAAAAGAAAATCGATGTCATTAAGGCTGTAAGAGCAATCACTGGCTTAGGCTTGAAAGAAGCTAAAGCAATAGTTGATGGCGCTCCTTCTTCTGTAAAAGAAGGCGCAAATAAAGATGAGGCCGAGCAAGCTAAGTCTCAACTTGAAGAAGCAGGCGCGAAAGTAGAACTAAAATAACATCATTTATAGGCTAAATTTATATGGCAAGTACATACTCATTTGCAGAAAAAAAGAGAATNAGAAAAAGTTTCGAAAAAATTTCTAGTGCGATGTCACTTCCTGATATCCTGGAAATCCAAACGGATTCTTATGATTATTTTTTACAAAATATCCCTGATGCTACGAAAAGAAAAAATCAAGGTTTAGAAAGCGTTTTTCAATCGATTTTTCCAATCAATAGTGTCTCTGGTAATGCAAGGATTGAGTATTTAGGCTATAAATTACAAGACCCTGAATTTGATGTTCAAGAGTGTCTTCCGCGAGGAAAAACTTTTGAGGCACCTTTAATTATTAGATGCAGAATTATCTTTATTGATAAAACTACTGGGGAAGAAAACCTCAAAAGTGCTAGAGAAGAAGAAGTTTACATGGGAACTGTTCCTTTGATGACAGAACATGGAACTTTTGTTATTAATGGTACTGAAAGAGTAGTTGTTTCGCAGCTTCATAGATCTCCGGGTTTGATATTTGATCACGACAGGGGCAAAACTCATTCATCAGGAAAACTTTTATACTCTTCTAGAGTCATCCCTTATAGAGGCTCTTGGTTAGACTTTGAATTTGATCATAAAGATCTTGTTTACATTCGTATCGATAGAAGAAGAAAACTTTATGCGACCATACTGTTAAGAGCAATAGGCTTAACTTCTCAAGAGATATTAGAAAAATTCTACGAAAAAGAAACCTATCTGATTGGTTCAAATAATTATTCCTTAAAAGTCATTCCTAGAAGAATGGTTGGAAAAATTGCGCCTTCAGATATCAAAGGCACACAAGGAGTGATAATCGAAGCAGGTAAGAGAATTACTGCAAGACACATAAGACTTATTGAGTCGAGCAAGATTAAAACTTTAGAGGTTCCAAAAGAAAGTCTTTTCAATCAAACAATTGCTGAAGATATTATTGATCCTTCAACCGGAGAAATCGCAATAGCATGCAATACTTTAATTGATGAAGAAGTTCTCCTTAAGTTAAGTGAGTTAAAACTTAAAGAAATTAATGTCCTTTACATCAATGAACTAGAATCAGGTCCATACATCTCAGATACCTTAAGATCAGATACTACTTCTAATTCACTAGAAGCTCTTGCTGAAATCTACCGAATGATGAGACCTGGCGAACCACCTACTAAAGAAGCTGCAACGTTGTTGTTTGAGAACTTATTTTTTAATGCTGATAAATATGACCTTTCTGGTGTAGGAAGGATGAAATTCAATAAAAGACTTGGCAGGGAAGAATTAACAGGAAAAGGTATTCTGGATAATGACGATATCCTTGAAGTTATAAAAACTTTGGTAGATATCCGAAATGGAAAACAAAACTGCGATGATATAGATCATCTTGGAAATCGAAGAATCAGATCGGTTGGAGAAATGGTTGCTAATCAAGTAAGAGTAGGTTTGTTAAGAGTAGAAAGAGCTGTAAGAGAAAGGTTAAACATTGCAGAAGCAGAAGAATTAGGGCCAGCAGATTTAATCAATGCAAAACCAATAACTGCAGCTATCAACGAGTTTTTTGGTTCAAGTCAATTGTCTCAATTTATGGATCAAAACAATCCTCTATCCGAGGTAACTCATAAAAGACGTGTTTCAGCACTGGGCCCCGGAGGCTTAACTCGAGAAAGAGCTGGTTTTGAAGTTAGAGATGTTCATCCATCTCATTATGGAAGAGTTTGTCCAATTGAAACTCCTGAAGGACCAAATATTGGTCTTATTAATTCTTTATCTGTATATGCAAAAGTAAATGATTTCGGTTTTCTTGAAACTCCCTATAGAAAAGTAGATAACGGTAAGGTAACTGATGAAATTCAGTATGTATCTGCAATTGAAGAAGGTGAATTCGTTATAGCACAAGCCTCGGTAAAATTAGATAAGAACAATAAATTTGTTGAAGAACTAGTACCAGTTCGATACCGAAATGAATTTGAGTTGATGACTGTGGATAGAGTTGATCTTATGGATGTTTCTCCTCAACAAGTAGTCTCAATTGCTGCAGCGCTAATACCATTTTTAGAACATGATGACGCAAACAGAGCTTTGATGGGATCAAATATGCAACGGCAAGCAGTTCCAACTTTATCAACAGAAGCTCCTCTAGTTGGTACCGGNATGGAAAGACTTGTAGCACAATACTCAGGGGATTGTATTATTGCTAAAAATTCTGGCACGGTAGAAAAAGTTGATTCAGGAAGAATTGTTGTAAGAAAAAATCTCAAAGAGATAAGCACAACAGACTCAGCTGTNGATATTTATAATCTGATNAAATACACAAGATCAAATCAAAATACCTGTATTAATCAAAGACCTATAGTAAGTGAGGGAGACAAGATTTCTGCTGGAGACATTTTGGCAGACGGATCTTCCATTGACTTAGGAGAACTAGCTCTTGGACAAAACATAAAAATTGCTTTGATGACCTGGCATGGTTATAACTTTGAAGATTCAATTTTAATTTCAGATAAATTGGTAAAAGAAGATAAGCTTACAAGTGTCCACATTATTGAAGAGACTTGCACTGCAAGAGATACAAAACTAGGTCCTGACGAAATTACAGCTGATATTCCAAACGTTGGTGAATCAGCCCTATCAAAACTCGATGAATGCGGAATAGTACACATTGGAGCTGAAGTAAATGCAGGAGATATTCTTGTTGGTAAAGTGACGCCAAAAGGAGAAACCCAACTTTCTCCAGAGGAAAAACTTTTAAGAGCTATTTTTGGAGAAAAAGCATCTGATGTTAAAGATACTTCNTTAAGAGTTAAGGCAGGACAAGATGGAACTGTTATTGATGTTCAAGTATTTACAAGAGAAGGATTAGAAAAAAATTCTCGTGCTGAAGTAATAGAATCAGTTTCTTTAGCGGAAATTCAAAAAGATATTGANCAAGAANTNAGNATNGTTTCTGAGGCAACNATTAANTCTCTNATGCCTTCNCTTGAAGGTAAAAANGTNATNAGTGGAAGAGGTATTTCCAAAGGAGAAGNTTTGACAAAAGATTTCTTAAAAAATTTNCCATCTTCTGAGTGGTTTAANTTNAGACTNCANGATGAAAANCTCAACGATTTAATAAAAGAATCTAAAGATAATCTAAAAAAATATGAGGATATGCTCAAAGAACGTTTTGAAGCTAAAAAAAGAAAAATAGTTTCTGGCGATGATTTGCCTCCAGGAGTTCAGCAAGTAATTAAAGTTTACCTTGCTGTAAAAAGAAAAATTCAACCCGGAGATAAACTTGCGGGAAGGCACGGAAACAAAGGAGTAATTTCAGTAGTTATGCCTGTTGAGGATATGCCTTATGATGAAAACGGAGAGCCAGTTGATCTAGTTCTAAATCCTTTAGGAGTCCCTTCAAGAATGAATGTAGGACAACTTCTTGAGGTTCACCTAGGCTGGGCTTCAAAAGAACTAGGTAAAAAAATAGGAGAGTTAGTTGAAAAATCTAAAAGCCTTTCAGAGGTAAAACCTTTTGTTGAAAAAATTTACTCTTCTACTGGAAAAAAAGAAGATCTTGAAAAACTGTCTGATAAAGAGTTTAAAGAACTATGTGAAAATTTAAAGTCAGGAGTGCCAATGGCTACGCCAGTTTTTGATGGAGCATCAGAAGAAGAAATTAAAAAGATGCTAGAACTAGCAGATTTGCCATCTTCTGGCCAAACTCAACTATACGATGGAAGAACAGGCGAAGCTTTTGACAGATTAGTGACAATCGGATACATGTATATCCTAAAATTAAATCACTTAATCGAAGACAAGATGCATGCAAGGTCTACAGGTTCATACAGTCTTGTTACTCAACAGCCTCTCGGAGGAAAAGCTCAATTCGGAGGACAAAGGCTAGGAGAAATGGAAGTATGGGCGCTAGAGGCTTATGGTGCAGCTAACACTCTCCAAGAAATGTTAACTGTAAAATCAGATGATGTGCCAGGCAGAACAAAAGTATACAAAAATATTGTAGATGGTAATTATGAAATGGAAGCAGGTATTCCAGAATCCTATAACGTTTTAACCAAAGAAGTTAGATCATTAGGAATCGACATAGACTTCGATGAGGTAGACTAAATTTATGAAAGATTTATTAAAGCTTTTTAAACAGGAAGAAGAAAATAATTTCAACGCTATCAAAGCTGGATTAGCATCCGGTCAGCAAATTAGATCCTGGTCTTTTGGAGAAGTAAAAAAGCCAGAGACCATAAATTATCGAACTTTTAAGCCCGAGAGAGACGGTTTATTTTGCGCAAAAATATTTGGACCGGTTAAGGATTATGAGTGTATCTGCGGTAAATATAAAAGAATGAAACACAGAGGAGTTGTCTGTGAAAAGTGTGGAGTTGAAGTAACGCTAGCTAAGGTTAGAAGAGAAAGAATGGGGCATATAGAACTTGCAGCTCCAGTTGCACATATATGGTTTTTAAAATCTCTTCCTTCCAGAATATCTCTTCTCCTAGATAAGACATTAAGAGAAGTTGAAAGGATTTTATACTTTGAATCTTTTGTAGTTACAGATCCAGGCATGACCGATCTCGAAAAAGGCCAAATTTTAGACGAAGAAGAATATTTTGAAAAACTAGAAGAGTTCGGAGAGGAGTTTTCAGCTGGCATGGGCGCTGAATCGGTAAAAATTCTTCTGTCTGAGATGAATTTAGATAATGAAATATCAGAAGTTCAAGAACAAATTGATTCCACAAATAGTGACGCTAAAAAAAAGAAGCTTTCTAAAAGACTAAAAATTCTTAAGGCTTTTACCTCCTCTAACAATAAGCCAGAGTGGATGATCTTAGACGTTTTGCCTGTATTACCTCCAGACTTAAGACCATTAGTACCACTAGAAGGTGGAAGATTTGCAACTTCCGACCTTAATGATCTCTACAGAAGAGTTATCAATCGTAATAACAGGCTTAAAAGATTAATAGAGCTAAATGCTCCTGAGATAATTGTGAGAAATGAAAAAAGAATGCTTCAAGAGTCAGTAGATGCATTACTTGACAACGGAAGAAGAGGTAGAGCAATAACTGGTTCAAACAAAAGACCTCTGAAATCACTATCAGACATGATTAAAGGAAAACAAGGAAGATTTAGACAAAATCTACTTGGTAAAAGAGTCGATTATTCCGGAAGATCTGTAATTGTTGTAGGTCCAACATTAAAGCTTCACCAATGTGGACTTCCAAAGAAAATGGCCTTGGAGCTTTTTAAACCGTTTGTTTTTGGAAAACTTCAACAATTGGAATTAGCAACAACTATTAAAGGCGCCAAAAGAATGGTCGAAAGGGAAGAGCCAGTAGTCTGGGATATTTTAGCAGACGTAATTAGAGAACACCCTATTCTT
>NZFZ01000004.1 GCA_002689405.1 Gammaproteobacteria bacterium
TCAGGAATTTCAATTTCAAATTCCTCTTCAAAAGCCATCACTAATTCAACAGTATCTAATGAATCTGCTCCGAGATCATCAATAAAGCTAGCGGAAAGAGTCACTTCCTCTTCACCAACCCCTAGTTGTTCGCAAACTATCCTGCGAACTCTATCTTCAGTACTGCTCATATGAACCTCTATTTAAAAATTGAGTGAATTATATACCTTTAAAAAAATTTTTTTCAAAATAATCGTAAAATTAATGTACCAATTTTGTGCAAGTCAAGTTACATATAGAGGCCGCCATTAACATGAATAGTCTGCCCTGTAATGTAATTTGCCTGGTCTGAAGCCAAGAAATTCACTACTTCAGCAATTTCATTGGGTTTTCCTAACCTTCCTAGAGGGATTTGGGAAGCTAAAAAGTCTTCATTTCCATCTGATATTTCCTTTGTCATGTCTGTTTCTATAAAGCCTGGAGCAACACAATTCACATTTATGTTCCTTGGGCCTAATTCTCTAGCCAGCGATCTAGACATTGCTTCAATACCTGCTTTTGCCGCAGCATAGTTAGCCTGTCCTTTGTTTCCAAGAACAGCTGACGTAGAAGAAATATTTATTATTCTGCCCCACCTGTTTTTAACCATTTTTTTAATAAATGATTTAATGAGTAAGTATTGTCCATTAAGGTGGACATCAATTACATTATCCCACTCATCATCTTTCATTCTTAACATGATGTTATCTCTAGTTATTCCGGCATTATTGATTAATATATCGGGATAAATTTCTTTCGAATCGAGTAGAGAAGTTAATTCTTTAATTGAATCTCTATCGCCTAAATCTAATTTGAAGGATTCGCCTTCAATATTCATTGAATTTAAATTTTCTAAAATACTTTGAACACTGGAATCCGAAGTTCCAGTTCCAACAATGAAATATTCGTTATTTAAAGATTCAAGAATAGCCTTGCCTATTCCTCTTGAGGCTCCAGTAATTAAAGCGGTTTTTTTTGACACTAACTAACTAGGGGAGTCTTCGGTTGAATCATCCTTTGTTTTTATATCCAGTATTTTTCTTCCCTTAAAAAAACCATCTTTTGTCATATGATGCCTAAGATGCTTTTCACCAGTAACAGGGTCTATTGATAGAGCTTCTTTTTTTAAAGCGTTATGAGCACGTCTTGCGCCCCGTCTTGCTCTTGATACCTTACTTTTTTGTACAGCCATAATTTAGAAACGCAATTCTAGGGTAATTTGAATATTTATTCATCATTTTTAAGTATTTTTTTAAACTCTTCTGGAGGCTTTACGTTTAAATGAATATTCAAATCCTTGGAAATAAAAGAATTCGCATGAAGGTACATCCTTTTTTTATAATCTAAGTCCTTTGGAAGCTTGTTTTCTTTTATACCGTATTTCTTATCTCCCACAATTGGAAATCCTAAATCTGAAAGATGAACTCTCAATTGATGAGTTCTCCCAGTGATTAATTCGCACTGAATAAGTGAGAAATGCTTTGAAGATTCAATTGCTTTAAAAAAGGTTTTAGCAATCTTCCCTCCATCTGAAATCCTTACCATCCTTTCCTTGCCGATAAGCATATTTTTTTCAATATTTATTTCATAGATACCATCTTTATGACTCCAGTTTCCATGAACAATAGATTGATAGGTTTTTTTAATTTTTCTTTCCAAAATCAATTTATTACAGCGTCTTAAAAATTTATTATTTTTAGCAATTATTTGGCAACCCGATGTATCTTTATCTAATCTATGAACCAATTTTGTATCTCTGTAAGCTTTGCCAAAATTTCTAATCGTTTCAATTACTCCAATGGAAATCCCGCTTCCGCCATGCGAGGCAATGCCTACTGGTTTGTTTAATGCAATGTAATCATCATTTTCCTCTACAATTGCATCTTTTATTAAAGCAATAACGTTAGTAGAAACAAATTGATTTTCTCTTTTTGAAACTTTAATAGGAGGAATTCTTAATTCATCGCCATTTATTAATTTATAAGAAGGTTTTTTTCTTTTGCTGTTAATTCTGATTTCACCTTTTCTAATGATGGAGTAAACCTTGGACTTTGGAACACCTTTTAATTGATTCATTAAAAAATTATCTAATCTTTGACCGGAAATATTTTCGTCAATAATTATTTTTTTTACTTCAGGCATAAATAATTTAGATTTCTTTGAATATTTTCTCTAGAATACGCTTCAAAATCCCTTATTAATAATATTTTAGGGCAAGAATTTTAATTTAGTTTAAATATAAGAATTTAATAAAGTTAGGTAGCTAGGGCGTAAAACCTAAAATTTATTTCCAATAAAACCTTCTATAGGAGGCATTACATTTTATATTTAGGCACTTTCATGAGGTGAACTATGAAAAGAATGCTTATCAATGCAACTCAGCCAGAAGAACTTAGAGTTGCCATAACAGAAGGAAATCTTTTGTACGATTTGGATATTGAAAATATCAGCGAAATCCGCAGAAAAGGCAATATATACAAAGGCAAAGTTAGTAGAATTGAACCAAGTCTAGGAGCTGCTTTTGTTAACTATGGAGCAGAAAGACATGGTTTTTTNCCTTTTAAAGAAATTTCTCCTCAATTTTATCCTGAAAAACACAATCGTAATTCAAGACTATCTNTNTCAGACTGNTTNAANAAAGATCAAGAAATTCTTGTTCAAGTTGAAAAAGANGAANGAGGTAACAAAGGAGCNGCTCTTACTACTAATATAAGTCTAGCTGGTAGATATTTAGTNTTAATGCCNAATAANCCAAAAGCNGCNGGAATNTCGAGAAGATTAGAGGGNAAAGAAAGAGATAAACTTAAAGAAAGAATTGCGTCTTTAAATGTNCCTGAGTCTATGGGNTTAATNGTTAGAACTGCNGGAGAAGGAAAAGANCTTGANGATCTTAAATGGGATTTAGANTACTTNCAAAGAGTTTGGGAAGGCATNAGTGAAGCAAATACTTTAAAAAATAGTCCGATNTTAATTTTTAAAGAAAGCGATATCATTATTAGGGCTTTAAGAGATTATCTCAAAGAGGATATAGAAGAAATTTGGGTTGATACTGAAGAAGCTTTTGAGGAAGCATCTGAATTCGTAGAACGTGTCATGCCTGATCAAGCTAAAATTCTTAATAAGTATGAAAATACTCTCCCTCTTTTCACCCGATATCAAATTGAATCGCAAATTGAGACAGCTTATCAAAGAGAGGTAAAGCTAACATCCGGAGGCTCTATTGTCATAGATGATGCGGAAGCGCTAGTTGCAATAGATATCAATTCCTCACAAGCTACTTCCGGCAAGGATATTGAAGAGACTGCAGTCAAAACCAATATAGAGGCCTGTGAAGAAATTGGAAGACAATTGAGGCTTAGAGATATTGGAGGATTAGTTGTAATTGATTTCATCGATATGATGAAACTTGAGAATAAGCGTGCTGTAGAGGATGCTATGAGAGAGGCGCTTTCGGAAGATAGAGCCAGAGTTCAAATTGGACGCATTTCTAGATTTGGATTGCTAGAACTATCAAGGCAAAGACTTAGATCATCTTTAAAAGAAAGATGGACTCAAGATATTAATACCCTCTCTACTGCAGTTCTTAGATTGCTTGAAGAAGAATCCAGTAAAGAAAAAACCAGTGAAGTAAGGGCAATTGTTTCTCCTGATATGTCCGCATTACTTCTAAATGAGAGAAGAGTTCGATTAAATGATATCGAAGCTAGAAGCAGTGTGAAACTTGTTGTAATTTCTGATGCAACCAGACCTGACTCTAGATTTGAAGTTATAAGAATAAAAGATGGCAAGGTAATCGATCCTGAGAAAAATAGATCGAGTATTTCTGTTGCTGATCATTTTGAAAAGAAAAGTAAGAAAAAAACTTCCGAAGAAAAGCCTCTTTTAGACGTTAAGAGATCACGTAGGCCAAAGAAATCCTTATTTAGAAGAATCTTAGAACTTTTTAAGAGCAACAAGCCAAAGAAAAAATTTCAAAAATCCAATAAAAGGTCTAATTATTCTAAGAGCCAAGCTAAGAAACCCTATCAAAAAAATAGAAATAGAACTGATAGTAGAAATAAATCAAATTCTAATAAGTTTAGGGATAATAAAAAGACAAATCCTAAACAGAGAAAATCTCAAGATTCTGGAGAAGATAAACAAAAGAGAGTTGCAAGAAAACCAAAATCTGAAAACTCTAAAATATCNAAACCTAAAGAGANAGNTGAAACTGGATTGTCTTNAGAAAAAGANAAAATTATCAAAAATGAAGAAGGTNCAAANCCTAGGAAGTTNAGTAGGCCTAAAAANGAAAGAGTTGTAAAAGTTAAAAAAGAAGTTGTAGAAGTTAAAAAAGAAGTTGCAGAAGAAAAGAAAACTATAGNACGAGCGGCAAACGATCCAAGAAATAAATAAATTAAGATTTNTTTATAAAGTTTTCTATCAACTTTCCAGAAATTGAAATATTTGCTGGAGGAATNTTTGTCGGCATGCTNTCTANAGTNAACCATTGAGCATCGTCAATTTCCTCCCCATCAGGTTTTAATTCTCCAGAATCATATTCGGCATAAAAACCCAACATAAGTTGACTTGGAAATGGCCATGCTTGACTAGAAAAATACTCTAAATTTTTAATATTGATGTTTACTTCTTCTTTGACCTCCCTTTTTAATGCGCTTTCTACGGATTCTCCAGGCTCTATAAAACCAGCAAGAGTACTATAAAAATTTGGAGGGAAATTCTTATTGTGTGCAAGCAAAAACTCATTTTCTTTATAGATCAAAGTGATTACACACGGAGAAATCCTTGGGTAAATTAATTGTCCTTTGCAGTTAGAGCATTCCATTGCTCTTTCCTTATCATGTCTGTTCATTGAAGATCCACATGATCCACAAAATTGATGATCTTTTGACCAAGTTATGATTTGTATGGACCTNGCAATAACATCAAATAATTGATCGGGCATCCTACCAAGAGCTGAGCGCATATCGATAAAAATTGAATGTTCCAATTCACACTGATTTTTTTTAGAAAGAATCACAAAACACGGTTGTTTGTTTAAATACCCTAGAAAGTGTCTTTCTTTTTCCTCGATATAAGACCAAGTCAATTCATCTTGTGTAAGGGGTCTGATGAAATTTTCATTTGAAAATGAGAGGATGCTTTGATCAAAAATCACAAAGAAAACTGAATCTTTAGGTTCATTTTCTATATAATTTGAAGGTTCAAAGGTAAACAAGTTTAATCTCCATGATAAGTTCGATTTATTANAATTTTTTAGGAGCTGCTCCTAATTGGTATAAAAACACAATCATTTCTTTTTTGATTGTTAATCCGATTATATACATTTTATTCGACGCTATGAGCTTGCCTGCAGGATTTATTCTTGGCTGGATTATTTTAGGAGAGTTTATCTTCACTTTAGCGATGGCAATCAAGTGCTATCCCCTTCAACCTGGTGGCTTGATTGCGTTGGAGTCGATTTTAATGGGTCTAACGAATACCGGACAAATTTATTATGAAGTTGAAGCAAATTTAAAAGTAATACTTCTTTTGGTATTCATGGTAGCTGGTATTTATTTTATGAAAGACTTTCTTTTGTATATCTTTACCAAACTTCTAATTAATATCAAAAATAAAAGGCTTTTGTGTTTACTTTTTGTATTTGCTGCAGCGTTTCTGTCTGCCTTTTTAGATGCATTAACAGTGATGGCTGTTTTGATAGCAGTTGCTGCAGGTTTTTATCACGTCTATAAAAGTGTTGCATCAAAGGAAGAATCTTTTTCTGAGAACTCTGATGAATTTCAAACTTTTAAAGGTTTTCTTAGAAACCTCTTAATGCATGGTGCTGTTGGAACAGCTTTAGGAGGAGTTGCAACGACTGTTGGGGAGCCTCAAAATTTATTGATTGCAAGTGTTGCAGATTGGTCATTTATAGAGTTCTTTTTGAAAATGTTGCCAATTTCTTTTCCTGTCTTTATTGCAGGCTTAATTACTTGTTATCTTGTAGAAAGATTTTCATTGTTTTCTTTTGGCGTTCAACTTCCAAGTCACATCAGGCAAATTCTCTATGAATTTGATAAACAAGAATCTTTAGAAAGAACCGATGCTCAAAATATGAAAATCGTCACTCAAGCTATTGTTGCTTTGGTACTNGTTTTTTCTCTAGCTTTTGGACTTGCAGCCGTAGGGTTAATTGGTTTGATGATCATTGTATTGCTAACTGCTTTTAATGGAGTGATAGAAGAACCAAAACTTGGAAAAGCTTTTGAAGAAGCTCTTCCNTTTACCGCTTTATTGGTTGTGTTTTTTGCGGTCGTTGCAGTTATTCATGACCAACACTTATTTACCCCNGTAATTAGTTATGTCTTAAGTCTTAGACAAGAAATTCAAATACCAGTATTTTTCATGGTGAATGGTGTTTTATCNATGATCAGTGATAATGTTTTTGTTGCTACCATTTATATCAGCGAAGTAAAAGCTGCCTTAGACAGTGGAGCGATAGGTAGAGAGCAATTTGATTTATTAGCAATTGCCATTAATAGCGGAACTAATTTACCAAGTGTTGCTACTCCCAACGGGCAAGCAGCATTTTTATTCCTTCTAACCTCTTCTGTAGCACCACTTTTAGGGCTTTCTTATTTAAGAATGGTTTTGATGGCACTTCCTTACACTATTGTTTTGTCTGTAGTTGGGGTTCTCTCTGTAATTTATTTTCTCTAATGGATAGATCTTTCTGCATTGCTCCAATGATGAGACGGACAGATCGTCATTTCAGATATCTGTCTGGTTTATTATCCAAAAAAGTCATCCTTTTTACCGAGATGATTCATGCCAATGCAATAAATAGAAATGATCCTGAAAGATTTTTAAACAATTCCAATATTTCAAATGATACTGTTTTGCAAGTAGGAGGAAGTTGTCCAAAAGAGTTAAAAAAAGCTACTTTAATATCTAATGAATTTAATTATTCTGAGATAAATTTAAATCTAGGGTGTCCTAGCTCTAAAGTTCAATCTGGAAATTTTGGCGCAGTTTTAATGAAGGATNTAAATCTGGTTAAAAACTGTTTATCTGAAATGATGAAGGTTTCATCAAAAGAAGTTTCGGTAAAAATTAGATTAGGAGTTGATGACTTTAATGTTAATGAGNAATTGGATTATTTTATAGAAGAATTATCTAATATCGGTNTAAATACTTTTTATGTACATGCAAGAATTGCTCTCTTAAAGGGACTGGATCCTAAAGAAAATAGAACAATACCTCCTTTAAACTATGAAAGAGTTTTTCAAATTAAAAAAGACTTCAAACATCTGAATATAGTCATAAACGGGGGTATAGAGGATTTCAACATGGCAAAAGATAAATTTCGAAAATTGGATGGCATCATGGTCGGNAGGTCTGCNTATGAATTNCCCTTCAAATTATTTGATGTGGATCGTATTTTTTATAATTCCACAGATNCAAATAACTCATTGATATCTGTNATTGATNAAATGTTTGAATATATAGATACATTAGATTTTAAAAACGAAATAAAGACTAAATTTCATATGTTAAATTTATTCAAAGGTCTAAAAAATGCAAAAAAATCTAGANTTCTTTTGTTGAGTAATGAAAAAAATGACAAAATTAAAAGTGAGTTAAAAAATATTTTATTGGAAAATGAAAATCAAGCAGCATGAATTTNTTTAAGAAAATTTTTCAAACCGAAGAAACAGAAGCTCCTACCATAGACGATAAAACGTCAACTAAAGCTTGTATTGCTCTTCTTCTAGAAACAAGTATGGCAGATGAGATCCTCGATGAATCTGAGTTGATNGCATTGAAGAATACCTTGCAAAAAGATTTTCAGATAAATGAAGNTGAAATTGATGAATTGATANATCTCGCTAAAGAAAATGTAGATGATTCAACTTCACTATATGAATTTACCCGCGATATAAATGATAATTTTGATNCAGCTCAGAGAGTAAAGCTTATAGAATCAATGTGGAAAATTGCATATGCAGATGGGAATATAGATAAGTATGAAGAACATATAATTAGAAAAGTATCCAACTTAATTTATGTANCTCATTCTGATTTTATTAAAGCTAANCTTTCAGCAAAGGAACAAATATGAAAACTATCAATCCGGATAAATTAGGCCTTTCAAAAGATAAATTAATGGCGATGGAAAATTTCTTTAAAGAAAAATATATAGAAAATGGAAAACTTGCCGGAATTCAAACTTTAATTGCAAGAAAAGGAAAAATAGTACATTTCGAATCTACTGGATTAAGAGATGTTGAGAATAATAAAAAAATTGAGAAAGATACTATTTTCAGAATTTACTCAATGACTAAACCCGTAACCAGTGTTGCTTTAATGCAACTGTTCGAACAGGGTCTTTTTCAGTTAGCTGATCCTGTTGGAAAATTTTTACCTGAATTTAAGAATCCTAAAGTCTTTGTTTCTGGAAGTTATCCGCATTTCATGACCCGCCCTGCTGATAGAGAAATCTCCATCAGAGATCTATTAACTCATACCGCTGGCCTAACTTATGGATTTCACTATCGAACCAATATCGATCATGCCTATCGTAAAGTCTGGAGTGGCCCACGAGGAGATAATACTGATTTTAGTTTTCCTCCTCTTGATCTAGAAAATTTTTCTCAGTCCATTGCTAGCCTGCCTCTCGAATTCAGTCCTGGAGATAAATGGAACTACAGTGTAGCTACAGATATTTGTGGAAGATTGGTAGAAGTTTTGAGTGGAATGACTTTGGATGATTATTTTACAAAGCATATTTTTAAGCCTCTCAAAATGAAAGATACTGGTTTCTATGTCCCTAAAAATAAGATTAAACGATTTGCAGCATGTTATGAAAGAACCCCTAAAGAATATCTAAGACTTCAAGATACAGGTGATAGTAAAAGCGGTTATTCAAGCTCCCCTTTACATCTGTCTGGAGGAGGAGGCTTGGTTTCTACTACCGAAGATTATTACAATTTTTGTCAAATGCTCTTAAATGGTGGTACTTTTAATGGCAAGAGGCTTTTATCAAGAAAAACAATTGAATTAATGACTTCAAATCATCTGCCTGACAATCAAGATATGGTAACCATGGGTTCTGAAGGGAGTTTTAGCGAAATAAGATACAAAGGTGTCGGTTTTGGTTTGGGTTTTGGTGTCAATATTGATTTAGCTGATACTCAAAATTCAGGTTCGGTTGGTAGTTATAACTGGGGTGGCGCTGCCAGTACTTTTTTCTGGGTTGATCCTCAAGAAGAGTTGATATGTATTTTGATGACTCAGTTAATGCCTTCAGGTTATTATCCAATCAGGATGCAAATGCAGTCTATGGTATATAGTGCTTTTATCGACTAGCTAGAAATCTTCAAAATCTTCATCTTGAGACAGTTCTTCTTCTGATAATCCATCATTGATTTCGTATTTTCTTCTCTCTAAGTAAGCATCTCTTAAAAAAGCATATTGATCTTTACTTTCTATATCTGCAATACCTGTAAATGCCGAATAAGTATTTATTAAATCAAGAGAAATAAGACCTACTCTTGCGGCATTATCATCCAAAGACAGAGCCGGAGCTAAAGCAGTATCNCCNACAAANGTAAAAGCATCTCTNGTGGTACTTGGTCCTAGAAAAGGTAGCATTAAATAAGGACCGGACTTTGCCCCCCATTTACCTAATGTTTGTCCAAAATCTTCACTGTGTTTTTCTAGTCCCATTTCCGAGGCAACATCAAAGAAACCGCCTAGTCCAAAAATAGAATTTATGAAAAACCGAGTTATATCACTCATGGATTCAACTACGTTACCTTGTAAGAGATTATTTATTGAAATTCTTATGTCATCCAAATTAGCAAAGAAATTGGTTATCGAAGTTTGAGCAAATTCAGGTGTAGCTTTGTCATAAAAATCAGTGACCGGTCTTAAAAACAATTTGTCTATTTTGTTATTGAACTCGAAGACTTTTCTATTACTTTTTTCATAGGGATCGTCAGGATTAAAATCACCTGACAATTTGCTAGTTGTTGCACAACCGGTAGTTACTAACAATAAAATCAAAAGAATACTTTTAGCATTTAAGATAAAATGATTTCTCTCCATGGTAATAGCTTATTCCTATGACGATGAAAAAAAAAGAACTAATTGTTACTAGTGCCCTTCCCTATGCTAACGGTCCTCTTCATTTCGGACACTTACTAGAGCACATTCAAACTGATATTTGGGTCAGATCTCAGCGTATTTTGGGAAATCATTGCATTTACCTTTGTGCTTCAGATGCTCACGGTACTCCCATAATGATGAAAGCTGAAGAAGAAAATATCTCCCCTGAAAAATTAGTTGATAAATATATGAAAGCTCATAAAAACACCTTAGAAGCTTTTCAAGTGAGTCATGATTGTTATTATCAAACGCATAGTGATGAAAATAAAAAATATAGTGAGCTTATTTACAATACAGCTTTAGAAAATGGCTACATAAGAAAACAAAATATAAAGCAACTCTATGATGAAGAGAAAAAATTATTTCTAGCCGATCGTTACGTTCAAGGGAATTGTCCAAAATGTAACGCGCCTGATCAATATGGAGATAACTGCGATGTTTGTGGAGCAAAGTATGAAGCTACTGAATTGATAAACCCCCTATCAATTTTTTCTAAAAAACCTCCAGTAATAAAAGATAGTGAACATTTATTTTTTTCCCTTACAAAATTAGAAGCAGAAATTAAAAAATGGATAGACGAGTCCTCTTTACAAGAAAGTGTTATTAATAAACTTCAAGAATGGTTTAAAGATGGTCTGATGGATTGGGATATATCCAGAGATGCGCCCTACTTTGGATTTAAAATTCCAGGATTTGAAGATAAATTTTTTTATGTTTGGCTTGATGCGCCTATTGGTTATATTGGAACTCTAGAAAAATTCTTAAAGGATACAAAAAACAAAGCTTCTGCTAAAGATCTTTGGAGTGAAGATTCAAAGCATGAAATTTATCATTTCATCGGCAAAGATATTCTCAATTTCCATGCTTTATTTTGGCCAGCTTTGTTGCATGCAGCAGAATTTAAAAAACCATCTAATGTTTTCGTACATGGGTTTTTGACTTTGAATGGAAATAAAATGTCTAAATCTAAAGGTAACTTTCTTCTTGCAGATCAATATTCTGCAGAATTGGATTCTGATTTCTTAAGATATTATTTAGCTTCAAAACTCACCAATAAAATCGATGATATTGATTTCGATCTGAAAGATTTTCAGAAAAAAGTTAATACCGATTTAGTAGGAAAGTTTATTAATATTGCTAGCAGAGTACAGAAATTTTTAAAAACCAATGACAATAAATTAGGTACAGATTTAGAAGAAAATCTAATTGATAAATTCAAGGAAGAGGCAAAATTGATATTCCAAGACTATGTAAATTTAGATTATTCAAATGCCTGCAAACGAATTATGAAACTAGCAGATTCTGCAAATCAATACATTGACCANAATCAACCTTGGGTATTAGCTAAGGAAAAAATCAANGACAAGGAAGTTATAAAAATTTCTAGTACTGGTATGAATTTATTCAGGATATTAAATATTTGCTTAGAACCTATAATCCCTGAAACTGCATTTAAAATTAAGAAGTATTTGAATTTAATTGAAGATAATTTTGAGCATATAGCGGTTTCAGTTAAAAATCACGAAATTCAATCTTTCAAGCCTTTAATTGAAAGGATTGAAGACGATAAAATTGATAATCTTATAGAGGCAAGTAAAAGTGGATGAAATTACAATTGATGACTTCTTTAAAGTTGATTTAAGAATTGCAAAAGTAATTGAGGTTAGTGAAATAGAGGAAGCTGATAAATTGGTGCAATTAAAATTAGATCTTGGTGAACTGGGTGAAAAGACTGTTTTTGCTGGAATCAAAAAATATTATGAGCCCGAAAATTTACTCAATAAGATGGTCGTTTGCGTCAATAATTTAAAACCTCGGGAAATGAGATTTGGTACCTCAGAAGGAATGATTTTAGCTGCTAGTAATGATGATAGTGGTGTTTATTTGGTCGGTCCTGATACTGATGCGCTACCAGGGATGAAGGTAAGTTAATGTCAAAAATAATTGAAACAGATATCGTTATAATTGGTGCAGGACCTGTTGGACTGTTTACGGTTTTTGAAGCTGGTCTCTTAGGTTTGGATTGTCATTTGATTGATAACCTAGATAAGGTCGGTGGGCAGTGTATAGAACTCTATCCAGAAAAACCGATTTACGATATCCCAGGAGTTGCCAATCAGACTGGAAAAGAACATATTGACGCTTTACTAGAACAAATTAAACCATTTTCCTATGAGACACATCTCAACCAAAGAGTAGATGTTTTAGAAGAGCTCCCAGATAATTTCTGGAGAGTTATTACTAATGAAAATACCGAATTTAAAACGAAAAATATTTTTATAGCTGCAGGAGCTGGTGCCTTTGAACCTAGAAAACCACCAGTTGAAGATCCTGATAAATTCTTATCTAAAGGTGTCGACTACGCAATTAAGGAAAAAGATAAATATAAAGATAAAGAGATTGTCATTTTTGGTGGGGGAGATAGCGCTCTCGATTGGTCAGTTGAGTTATCAAAAATTACTAAGAAAATCTTCTTAGTACACAGGAGAGATGACTTCAGGGGGGCTGAGCATACTGAAAATCAAATGAGAAAACTCGTTAAAGAAGGCAAAATTGAATTAAAAATACCTTTTGTGATCAAATCTATTAAAGGAGATACCTCCTTTGAAGGTGTTGAGCTTATGCACTTTGAAACCAAAGAAGATGAAATCTTAGAATGCGATGAAGCTCTATTTTTCTTTGGTTTGAACAAGCAACTTGGCCCCATCTTGGATTGGGAAATAGATTTGGATGGAAAAAAGATTGCCGTTGATACTGAAAATTACCAAACTAATAAAGAAGGTATCTTCGCTGTTGGTGATATAAATACTTATCCAGGAAAACTTGATTTAATCTTATGCGGTTTTCATGAAACTACTATTGCGGTGCAAGAGGCTTATAAAAGAATTAATCCTGGAAAACGTGTGCCTTTTGGTTACACCACTTCAAATAAAGGTCTACAAGAAAAATTAGGCGTTAAATAAGGTTGGTGGAATTTCCACCATCTACAGATATATTCTGGCCAGATATATAAGCTGCTTGTTCCGAACAAAGAAAAGTACAAATACCAGAAAACTCTTCTACAGTTCCCATTCTTTTTGCAGTTAATGTTTCCTCAAGCTCTTTTTTTGAATTTTCATAAGTTGAATCTGCTAATTTTGCTTGAAAGTTTAAAATTTGAGTCTGTCTATCGGTATCAATTCTTTCAGGTAAGACGTTATTGATAGTTATATTGTATTGTGCAACTTCTCTAGACAAGGCTTTTGATAATCCATGCAAACCGGAACGAGCCGAAGTTGAAAGTCCCATTATTAGATGAGGATTTTTAACCATTGCTGAAGTTATGTTAACTATCCGCCCGAAATTTTTTTCTTTCATTTTTGGTATCACAGCTTGCATGAGTAAAGCAGATTGAGTGAAATTGGATTTTATTGCTGAAAGAAAATCTTCTTCAGTCCAATCAAAAAAATTTCCAGGTGGCGGGCCCCCACTATTATTGATCAAAATATCTGGATCGGGACATGCTTCAAGCAGAGCAGATCTTGTCGAAGAATCTTCCACTGCTCCTAATACAGAGGTTACTTTAAAACCTTTATTTGAAAATTCTTCTTCAGTTTTTTTTAGATTTTCTTCATTGACGCCATTAATGACGATTTCAGCACCTTCTTTTGCTAAATCATGAGCGCATGCTTTTCCAAGACCCCTACTAGAAGCACATATAATTGCTTTTTTTCCTGAAATGCCTAAATCCATATGTTAGCCGTTTTCTGCATTACCAAAAGTGTTGCTTAATGCAGGACCCCATTGAGATTCAGCAGGTTCTTGACCTAAACCGGCTTCGTCAGTGATAACGTTTAAATCTCTCGTTGGGAAGGTGTTGTCAAACATGTCGCCATCAGTCTGATGTTCATGAGTCTGTCCAAAAGGATTTCGCCAATAATCGAAAAGTTGACTTCCTTGATAATGACGACCAATGCCCCACTCCTGAAAATAATTAAATTCCTCTTTTTTGGATACAAGCATTTCGTTTCCAGTAAAGACATCATCGATATTAAACATTTCAAAAGAAACATGATTCATTACTGGTTTTCCTTCAGATAAAAGAGGTGCAGAAAGAAAAAACACAGTATGGTGATCAGCAGGTTCTTTTCCTTTATCGAGACGAGAGAAAATTCCCTGAAGAGGTGTATTAGGATCTTGTGGATCACCTAAAAAAAGTCTATCGCTTGCTATAAATCCCAAATGTTTTTGGTACCATTCAAAAGATTCTTTTACATTAACTGCATTAAGACCGGCATGGGCAAATCTTAAGATCCTTGGGTAAGATCCCTTTAAGAACCTTTTCATTTGATTAACTCTGTTTACTGTTCTGCCTTCATTAGTTGGAATAGTTTCTGCAGTCTTTTCTTTCAAATTTTCAATGCCGTAGACTACTTCTACACCGAATCCATCTAGGTCATGTCCTTTAGATACGAAACCTCCCCCAGGTGTATCAAGTTCTTCAATATCAGAGAAAGCTTCTGTTTTACTAATTTTTTCCAAGTCTTCCATTGATGATGCAACAAAAGCCAGACTGATAAATTTCTTTTCTCCTTTAAGGACTTTTTCGATAAAAGGTTGAGATCCATCGCCCTTCATTAACAACATGTCTTCAGTCTTATCAACTGTGTGCATTCCGAAATGAATTAAAAATTGTTCTTGTATGTCTAAATCGGGACATTGCAATGTACAGTACTGCACATCGATTGCCTTGATAATTGGTTCCATCGTTTTCTCCGCAAATTAATAAAAACTATTATAATGAATTTTTAAAATCTTAACGCTCATTAATGGAACAATTNGATATAGCAATTTGTGGTTANGGACCAGTAGGTTCTACNTTTGCAGGCTTAATGGGTANGTTAGGCCANAANGTTTTAGTNATTGAAANAANNATTGGTCCCTCGCCTACGGCTAGAGCTATCAATACGGANGGAGAACAACTTAGAACATTTGATAGGNTNGGTATTGCAGAAAAAGTTGTTGAAAATTCTACATGAAGTTCATNGNGTNCATTTNGGCGATGCAAATTTAAATCCNATACAAACTATTGAACAGCCNGTNGGNGTNTCTGNCATGGGTTGGCCAAATCAAGTTTTGTTTTATCAACCTGAGTTAGANGGATTCATAAGANCCTCAGTAGAATCNGAAAGTAATNTTGTGNTTGAAGAAGGAACAGAATTATTNAGTTTTGATGATACACCTGANGGAGTGACACTAAANTGNAAAAACTCAGATGGTGANTTATCNTTTTTTTCNAAATATCTTATCGGNTGTGATGGNGCTAGNAGCTNTGTTAGAAAAGAGTTAGATGTTGANTTNGAAGATTTTGAATACAATCAAGAATGGNTNGTTTGTGATGCTCATTTAACTAAAAAAATAAATATTCCNGAAAAAGANGCCATGCANGTNTGCGANCCAAAAAGGCCTGGAACTTATGTACCAGGNAGGCGTGGACATCTTAGATTTGAATTNAAAAAAATGCCTGGAGAGGATTCNAAAGAATTAGAAAAAGAAGAGAATGTCTGGAAACTTTTAAAACCATGGATAAATGAAAATAATGCNNAGNTAGAAAGNGCTCAAGTTTATTCTTTTCANGCTTGCATAGCTGAAACTTGGCGTAAAGGAAANGTCTTAATTGCCGGNGATGCTGCTCACCANATGCCACCATTTATGGGAGCTGGGATGGGAACTGGCATCAGAGATNTAACAAATATTTCTTGGAAGTTGGATCTCTTACTTAAAAANAAAGNCAATGAAGGAATACTCGATACCTATCAAAAAGAAAGACATTCTCATGCTAANTGGACCATCGCACAGACAGTCACGATCGGNCAGGTAATTGAAGGATTTTGNGCCGCTGCAGAAGGNAAAGAGTATGAGCCGAAGGGTCCNAGTTACGATGTNAATTTTCCCCANATTCCAGCAGGGATTTATAGTGATCCTGCCGATATGATAACTGGAGTNCCAATACCACAACCCNTCCTTTNTNAAAATNNTAAAAAAGAAATGCTTGATAGAATTATTAATGGAAATTTTGCAGTTTTAACCCAAGAATCAAATTTAGATTTAACGGACAAAGCACAATCAATTATTGATTTGCTTGGTATTAAATTGGTGANAATAGAACCTAANGAGGATACNGAGGAAAGACTAAANACTNTTTTTGAAAAATATNAGGCAGTTTTANTTAGACCAGATAAATATACCTATGGTGGCGTNGANNATATCTCTTCCCTTTCANANATGNTTGAATCTTTGGAAAAAGAGTTTTCTCTCAATACATGAAAGCATTATTGTTCCCGGGTCAAGGTGTCCAAAAAGTTGGCATGCTGAATTCACTTTTTGAGGAAGTCTCTGAGGTTAAATCTATAATTGATGAGCTTTCCAAAAACCTAGATTTTGATTTAGAAGATTTACTTCGAAATGGACCAGAAGAAAAAATAAATCTTACTGAATTCTCGCAACCAACAATTTTGGTTACTAGTGTCTTATTGGCTAAATATTCTAATAAACTTTCTAATATTGATATCACCGCGGGTCTATCTTTAGGTGAATATTCAGCATTGGTCTATTCAAATTGTTTGGAATTGTCGGATGCAGTTAAGTTAGTAAATTACCGAGGAAGATTAATGCAAGAAGCAGTTCCAGAAGGTACAGCTGGAATGCTGGTTGTTTTGAATATGCCAATCAACNATGTTTATAAAATGATAGACGATATAAACGAATCGGATGAAACTATAAACTTTTCTACCGATAATGCAGATGGTGTTTCAGTNTTGGCTGGAAAGAACTCTGCAATAGAGTCTTGTAAAAACTACATCGTTAATGGNGAATTTAGAAGAGTGAAAACTCAAATGGTTCAAATGTCTGTCCCTTCTCATTGCTATTTACTTGATGAAGCTCAAGAAGAACTAGCNAAATTACTCAACGAAGTAGAATTTAAAACCCCTTCTATTCCAGTAATTCCAAATGTTCTTGCNGAACCGACCTCTGATNTTGGAGTNATACAAGNCTCCCTTNTAAATCAATTGACCAAGACCGTGAGATGGAGAGAAACTTTAGATTATCTNTTGAAGAATAATCTTTCTTCTTTAATTGATTCAGGACCAGGCCAAACGATANTCAATATGGCTAGAAAGATTAAAGATATTGAAAAAATATCTTTAGAGGTAGATTAAATATCATAATCTAAAATATTTTTCTTTATATGAGACTGCATGTCTTCATTAGAGAAACCACCTTCTTCTTCAAAACTTACTTTGTTTTCGTTGTACAAAGAATTAGAACTTTCTTTAGAAATCGAAATGATATTNCCTTTATAAAGTTTTACTGAGACCTTACCGTTAACTTTATTGGATACNGAATCAATCTCACTTTGAAGANTAACTCTTTTATTACTCCACCATANNCCCTCATAAATTAATGCAGCATAGTCAGGGATTAATTTATCTTTGTTTTTAATCTCTTCACCAGTTAAGCATAAAGACTCCATAGCTCTTCTAGCTTTTAATAAAATGGTCCCGCCTGGAGTTTCATAGCAACCTCTTGATTTCATCCCNGTTACTCTGGACTCAACAATGTCAATTCTTCCAATACCGTGTTTACCACCAAGAAGATTCAATTCNCNAAANAATTNTGCAGAGGATAATNTCTTACCATTTAAAGCTACAGGATCTCCTTTTGAAAATTCAATCGTTATCTCCTCAGNCTTTTCAGAAGCATTTNCCANTGATTTGGTGTTCAACCACATGNCTTCAGGNGGAGCATTATTTAAATCTTCTAANACACCTCCCTCATAAGAAATATGCAATAAATTTTCNTCCATTGAAAATGGCGGTTCTTCTGCTTTCGAAGCNGGCATAGGTATTTGGTAGTTTTTACAGTAATTCATAAGATCGGTTCTTGAGACCATATCCCANTCTCGCCAAGGAGCAATCACCTCTATGGAAGGATTCAAAGCATGTGCGCCNATTTCAAATCTTATTTGATCATTNCCTTTTCCAGTNGCTCCATGACANATAATATTTGTACCTTCTTGCTTACCTATTTCGACGAGTTTCTTNGCAATTAGCGGTCTAGCAATCGCTGTTCCNAATAGNTATTCACCCTCGAAGATTGTATTGCACCTAAACATTGGAAAAACGTAATCAGAGATAAANTCTTCAGTAAGATCTTCAACAATTACTTTAGTTGCCCCAAGATTTTTGGCTTTCTCTTCTAAATCNTCAGAGATATCGCCCTGGCCTAAATCTGCTGTNTAAGTTATGACTTCAAGATTTTTTTCTTCTTGCAACCACTTTAAAATTACAGAAGTATCTAATCCACCAGAGTAAGCTAGGATAACTTTTTTCATTTTCGATTAATTTTTAATAAATTTAAGAATAAAATAGTTTGATAAATAAAATATATTTTACATTTTTATTAATTTTTAGCTTATCTCTTTTAGGTGATCCTTATGCGCCTTTAAATTTNCCTTCTTATAATCCCTTTACGCTCAAATTTATTCATTTCGATAATAGAANTTTAGGGAATTATCGAGAAACAAATCATTTGAGTATTTCANTCGAAAATAGTTCCTNTGCGGTTAAAGANAAAATCAATAATGACCAATTAACTCTCGATGGNGAAATTGCAAAAGCCTCAATCAACTACTTTAGAAAATTATCTGATAATTTAACTTTNAATGTCAGCTTGCCTATATATTCTTTCAGCAGAGGTTTTNTNGATAGTCCTATCGAGCAATGGCATGATTTGTTTGGTCTTTCTGATGGCTCAAGAGTTGATTTACCAAAAAGTCAGTTAAATTATGAGGTTCTTTCTGGTTCCAACAAAGAGAGAATCCATGATTCTGATATCGGCATTGGAGATATTCAGATTTCAACGAAATTAAATTTTTATTCAAAAAACAGAAGTGATTTGTATTTGATAACTTCTTTAGAAATCCCTACGGGTAGCAAAAAAAAATATTTTGGAAATGATGAGTTTGACGCACTTATTGCCTTAAACTTAAAAAATCACCTCAGAGATAATTTAGTCATCAACTCAGTTTTTGGTGTTTCGATAATCAACCAAAATCATAATTTTATATTAAGAGAAAGAAATACAAGTTATTTCTCNAAAGTACTATTGTCTTGGAAGCCTCAATATTTTTTATCTAGGAAAGCTATCAATCCTCTGATTTATAAAATTAATTTTGAAGTTTTTGAGCCAAAAATAAAATCAGACTTNAAGGCTTTAGGAGATGAGTATTATGTTTTTGGTTTAGGTGCAACTTTCGAATTTGCNAAAGACAAATNTTTTAATTTTGGCTTTTCTGANGATTTAAAAGTAAATTCCTCTGCTGATTTTTCTTTTGTATTTGGATTTGAGATTGAAATTTAAATCTTAATCTTCTACTGAATCAATCAATTCCTGCATNTCACCAGATTGATACATTTCAAACATAATATCGCTTCCNCCAATCAGCTCGCCCTTTANGTAAAGTTGAGGGAAAGTTGGCCAATTTGAAACTGTCGGAAGTGTTTCTCTTATTTCAGGATTTGACAAAATATCTACAAAAGANAACTCTTTTCCACAAGCCATTAAAATTTGTGTGGCTCTTTGNGAAAAACCNCATTGAGGTTGTTCNGGAGATCCTTTCATATATAAAAGAATTTGATTNTCTGCTATTTGAGATTTAATTTTTTCTTCTGTTGTCATTGGATTATTTTAGTATATTTCTGGATAGTATTCTCGATTCCATANATTAATGATTCNGATATTAAAGCATGTCCTATAGATACTTCTTTAATATCTCCATAAGATAATAATGTAGCCAAATTTTCTAAATTCAAGTCGTGACCAGCATTAACCTCTAAATTTATCTCGTTTGCATATTCAATGGTCTTTCTATAAGTAGCAAGAGTACTTTCGTCATTTTTTTCAAAAGCTTCGGCGAATGGACCAGTATAAATTTCTATTCTATCCACGCCTATTTCTTTGGCTGCATCTAATTGAGATATATCTGGATCAATGAAAACGCTACTTCGAATATTGTTTTCTTTAAGATATGTTAAGACGTCCTTCAATTTGTTGTGTTCAGAATGTATGTTCCATCCGTGATCTGATGTGAGTTGGTTGCTGTCATCTGGAACAAGAGTACATTGAGATGGCTTTACAGCATCAATTAAATTTAAAAATCCAGGGTAATCACCTAAACGCTCTTCATATGGATTTCCTTCAATATTAAATTCCACATCTAGCTCTTTGGTTATTAAGGAGATATCTGATAAATCATCCGGTCTTATGTGTCTTAAATCGGGCCTTGGATGAACAGTAATTCCGTTAGCTCCCGATTCAATAATTGTCTTTGAAAAAAATTCTAAAGAAGGATTATTCCCTTTTCTTGAATTTCGAATCAAAGCAATCTTATTTATATTTACACTAAGCTTGGTCATTACATATAACTCTGCAAACCATCATAAACTAACTTTAACCCAGCGATAAGCGTACAAAAATAACCTATGCGGTAAAACCAGTCTTGGTTAATTTTATCNACTAAATACGCTCCCGCATAAACCCCAATAGGNGCNAGAGGCAAAAGCAATAGAGACGTATAAATATTTTGAAAGTTCATTTGACCTAAATAGGNATANGGGAAAATCTTAAATAAATTTATTAGNAAATAAAAAAGTCCTGCTGTAGCTACATATATTCTTCGATCTAANCTCATTGGCAAGAGATAAAAACTCAAAGGNAGGCCNCCAGCATGAATCGAAAAACTTGTGAATCCTGATAAGGAAGGCCAAAAATAAGANCCCCAGAAGGAAGGNTTTCGNGGTTCTGTAGAATTTTTTCTTAAATANTAATCAAGANAGAAAATAACTGCCATCAAACCAATAATGACTCTCACGCTNTCTTCNGAAAGATANCTAAATGACAGCGTGCCTATGANGATNCCNAGAAATGCTAANGGTACAATAAATTTTAAAATTTCTTTATCCCACATCCTGCGATATCTCCAAACCGTGACCAAATCCATAAAAATCAAGGGAAGCAAAAGAATTGCGACTGCCTGAAAAGGAGGGATAAATATTGAAAGCATAGGAATTGCAAGCAATGAGCCAAATGAACCTGCGCCAATAAAACCACCCTTGCCCATTCCATGAAGGAATACTGAGACTACTGCAATTAAATAAAAGTATGGTTCTAAAATCATCTAAATGTGATTAAAGAATCTCATAAAGTTTCTTAGCTAGACTGTTTGAGGTTCGATAAAGCTTACCTAGAGAATGTTGTCGATTGTTTGTAAAACCAAATCCCACCCTGTGATTCAAATCCGCAAAACCTGTCGCTCCAGCNATTCCAGTATGTCCAAACATCCCATCTTTCATACCAATTGGGGAAAAAGGTGCATCTACTTGATACCCCAAGCCAAATTTGTAAGGTGCNTGGAATAAGACCAAATCTGGGCCTGAAGTTTTNGGAGTTGTTGCTTCATTNATTGTTTCGGATTTAAGTAATATCTGNCCATCTCTTGACCCTCCAGAAGCTAAAATCCCAAAAAACTTTGCTATTCCTGAGGCGGTGCCNTGACCATTAGCTGCTGGGATTTCTGCNTTACGCCAAGAATTTGAATTAGGATANTCGGCAGGNGAAGCATTACCCTCTTCTATTTCCATAATCTCTAGAAAAGCTTTTGCATATTCTTTACTTCTTAATGTTTCTTTAACTATTTTTATCTGTGCCGGTAGGAGCCAATTGGGCAAGGATAAAACTAATTGAATCAATGGATTGGGTTTACCTGACAGCATTAGCAAATCGGCACATCTTTTTATTTCTTCATCTGATAAACCAATAATAAAATCGATATCGAATTTATCAGCTATCTCTTCTTTAAAGTAATTTCCCAAAGATCTGCCATCGATTCTTCTGACCAATTCACCAACTAAATAACCAAAAGTAACAGCATGATATCCCTGAGTTGTTCCTGGCTCTCTAATGGGCTCTTGCTTTGCAAGCTTATCAACAATCATATCCCAGTCTTCCCATGAATCTGTTGGTAGAGGTTCTTGAAAGCCAAACATACCTGCCCTATGCGTAAGGAAATCTATCACTTTAGTATTTTCCTTCCCCGCGCAAGCATATTCTGGCCAGTACTCAGCGACCAAAGCATCGGGATTTAATTTTCCGGATTCTATTAACTGCAAAGCACAAGTAGAAGTCATTGCCTTGGTAACGGAAAATACATTCACCAAAGTATCTTCTTGCCAATTTTTTGTGTGCTCTCTATCGGAGAATCCTCCCCAAAGATTTAAAACTTCCTTACCTTCAACTTCCAAAGCAAATCCTGCACCATCATCAAAACCTGATTGAATCGATTTGACAAAAATATCTTCTAGCTTGGAAAATTCTGGTTCACAAAAACCATCGACTAAAGGTTTGGTCATTTTGAAAGTAAACTTTTAATTAGCGAAGTAAATTCTTCCGGCATATCTAAGAAAAGATGATGCATAGCTCCAACTAGCGAATGAATGTTTTTTTCATCTACATTTCCGACATACGTCATATACTCCAAAACCTCTTGAGTGACTAATTGACTGAGCTGACCATAAACATAGTCAAAAGAACAATTCATTTTTGTAAAAGCATCATGCAGATCATTGTATTTGTAAGTATTTGGTATCAAAGGATCCGATTTTAAATACCAACCATCAGATCTTTCGGTATAGGAGTTTTCAGCAACATGTCTCAGGACATAATCTTTACAAGGTTGCGACGGTGTAAGTCTAAACCTTGCAACAGCGGTTTCTAGATCAGGACTTGCAACAACCAATCTTGCAGATGGTCTATTGGANGACATTCTTTCAGCAACATTTGGAGGTATCACAATCATTGAATCCAATAAAATTAAGTGTTCAAAGATATCTGGATAAATGGATGTCGCTAAAGTTGCTATCGAACCGCCCATGCTATGTGCAATACAAGTACAAGATTTCCAAGACAAATCATCGATCACACCCTTAACATCATCAACAAAAATTTCTTGAGAATATTCTTCTCTTCTGTCGCTTTCACCCATACCAGAAAAATCAAGGCCAACTACGCAATGATTTTCTGTCAAAGAAGGGGCGATATGATCCCACCAAAATGAGTGAGCGTTGTAGCCGTGAAGTAGAAGCAGAGGTTTTTTGGACTTATCTCCCCAAATAAAATACTTTATATTGGCGCCATTCACGTTGGCTGAACATTCTTCTGGGCGTTCAGAAATATTTTTTACAAACCATTCTGGAGCCTCGTTTAAAGGATTTTTACCTATTAGCATTTAATCTTGAAAGAAATCGAATAAATTCCCTCTAAGTTTAACATCTGGACTCGAGGTAAAACCACTCTCAAAAAATGATGTTATCTTTGCAAAAAGTCGTTTTGAGTTGGCAATCACTACATAATTCAGTTCTTTATCCAATTCAAAGGTTCCTTTTAAAACATCGTCTTTCGGAATAGAGAAAAAAGAGCCAAGCATCTTAGTATCCTTACAAGAAATTGTTCCGGATAATTTAGCATTAGAAAGTTGATCCAACTTATTTGTTTGTCTCAAGGAGGCATATATGTTTCCTTCTGAAAAATAACAGCCATTAACATCAAATATAATTGAAATCTTTTCGCCGGATACAGATGAAATCACCGGTACTTTTCTTAAGAATCGCTTTGAATTTAAATTCAAATTTATATCTTCTAAAGAAACTTGGTTGTTTAGAATTGTTGATATTAGATTTATATTTCCTTCCAAGAAAAGACCTCTTTCATCAACCAGAAAAGATAAATTCCTCAAATTAAAGCTGGTGTTTAAACTACCTAGATACTCATCAGCAAAAGATAGGTTATTGATTCTTCCTGACCAAATGGTCCCCTCCATACTGGTATAACTAATTTGAGGAAATAATTCTTTTACTGTTGGAGAGACTAAACTTAAAGGGATCCTAAGAATAGTAATTCCAGCAATGAAGAATATGAGAATAAAGGTTACTAAAAAAAACTTTTTCAATTTGTTTTCAATAGTACCGATATTTGAGCATTAACTTTATCTTTTTTGGATTTTCGGACATTCATCTTTTCAATCTCTCCTCCCTGCTCACCCATTAAAATCATCCAATTATAAAGATCAATAAAATTTACTTCATTAACCCACACCATCATTGAATTATCATCCAATGGTTGTGTTCTATCAATTTGGATATTTTTTTCTTTGGAAGTTGAATTTACCAAAATAGAGATATTGTCTGAATAAAGATTTCTATTTGATGAAACCGAGCTAGGAATAGACTCAATATAGTTAAGTCGACTTACGATATTTTGATTTTCCTTTTCTAAAGATTGATTTTTGGTGTTAAGCCAAGAAATTACAAATATCAAAGCTGAAATGAATATCAAAATGATGAGGCCAAAAATAAGTATCTGTTCTCGGTTTGAAAATTTATTAAAGTTAAAAGGCATTGATGCTTATCTCTCCTTGAATGAAATTATTAACTCTTCTTGAAGCTCCTAGATTGACACTCAATCCCATGGAATTGACCAAATCAACATATTCTTGAAGTTGGTCATAAGAATTGGTTTGAACCTCGATAATAAATCTTGAGCGCTCATAAGAAATAGAAACTAAGACAATATTTTCACTATTGCTCACTGCATCAGAAACAATACTCACTGCATTTAGAGCAGAATAATCTATTTGGCCCTGATTGATTAAACCATTAACCTGACTAATGAGATCGGATTCAAGAGTTTCAGAGGGAAATTTTTCTTTAAAAGTATCAATGATTTTATTTTTCAATAGATTGTTGGAAACGTTTAAATAAGAAAACTGAACGATCGCTGAAAGAAGAAAAATACCAAAAAAAGCAAGTGATGAATATCCATAAAACTTATAACGAAGAAAAATCGATCGCCAATCTATTTTCTTTTCGTATTCTTTACTGAAAAAATTTATAGAATCCTTTAAATCCAATATTTGAGAAAATTCGTTCAACAAATCTTTCGTGGATGAGAAATATTTTTCTTCGGTATCGATATCTAGATTTGGAAGTTCTAATTTTTTCTCGGTAGCCCAAACATTAAGCTTCTTTATTTCATATTTTCTTAAGGTAAGTGCCAAAGTATTCAAAATTGATTTTTTATCAGCAAACCAATACCAGTTATCTTGTAGAGAAATAAATGCTTTATCATCAAGAATAACCAATAGATTTTCTATAGAAGAAGATAACGCTTGTATAGGAATTAACTTGTTTACTTTAGGATCTAACTTATCTTTTATTTCCTGAATTTTTTGATGTTCAATGATTCCAACTATTTCCGATTGACTGTCTTGGATCCAAAAATAATCTTCAACTTCGCCAAGTATTTCTTCACTCAACATGAAAGGAATGACTTTTTTTAAATTCCTTTGAGAAGTAGTGGGTAAATCAAATTTATAAAAAGAAAAGTCATTGGAAGCAATGATTGCAATATNTTCCTNATTGGAATTTACCTTGAGAATTGATTNTTCTTCANNACTTGATGTTTCTGAAGAAAACAAAATATTTAATGATTCATCGTAAAAAGATATTTTTTGACTGCTCACAAATATTCTCCAAATTTTCTTCGAATCACTTTGGGAGATTCATTTAACATGAAAATATGACTTTTAAGATGAAAATCTTTGTCATCAATTTTTATGTTTGTATTTAAAATAAAATATTTTGTCTCCAGGGTAAGATTTGATTTNGAAAATTTACTGGAAAAAGCTGTTTTTATTTCTTGTTGATTTAAGAAATCTGAAACTGANGAATACCCACCTAAAGGTTTGCTATTCAAAATGTTTCTTGCTTCAAGATCGCTTAGAGTATTTGAACTAAGAGCCACCAAGATATTCGGATAAAAGGGATTTAACGAATTGATATTAATTTTTGTTTCAACGGAATTGAAGGCACATATATAGGGTTTTAATTTTTGGAAGATCTCTTCGGTCATACCTTTTACATCTCTAAGTTCTGTAATATCAAAAAAGAACTGATTTGAAGTCAATCTCGNAGGTTTTTCATTTCTGTAATAGTCATCCTCAACACCGAGATAAGAATCTGGAAAAAAATCTTTATCAAGCCAATCAATCACAGCAGGAGAAATTTCTTCAATTTTTTGATCTTGAATAAACAAGCTCTTCATGAGATTTTTAAAAAATTCTAAATTNTCTTGATTTGCAATTTCTTCACCTNTTGCCGATATGGAAATCAAGGAATTCAAATTAAAGCATTGACCCATATCAACAATATTTGCTTCNAGATTTCCTCTTTCCAAAGGNAGATTTATTGGACTTTTCTGAGAAAAATTATTTGCGGCAAGNACAATATTNTTTCTATTTTCTTTGTTGTTGAGATATTTTTTTGTGAAGGATTCTAAACTCAATGTTGTAAGGATTGCTTGCTGCTCACTAATCATNTTTTTTTCATTTTCAAGGTTCGTAGANACCATTGAAAATAAACCTGCACTCACTGAAGCGATGATTGCAGTTACAAAAAGCGCCATAATTAAAGCGGCACCCTTAAATTTTTTATCCAACAATGTCATCTCCGCTAATGAATAGTAT
>NZFZ01000038.1 GCA_002689405.1 Gammaproteobacteria bacterium
TTTATGCTCTCTTTTTCCCATATCGCAATTTATAAGTTCCAATTCAATATCCTTCTCATGAGCAAATATTTTTACTCTTCGTGGATTTGGAGCTTTTGGAAAATCGTACAGTTTCATTTTTTTTGTCATTCGTTTACTCCGAGCATCTTTCTATCTGCTCTAAAGGGTAACTCTTCTTCTTGATTATCCATCAAAGGAAGATTTTTATCTCTCCATAAAGGTTCCCAACATCCAAACTTTTTAAGAAGAATTTCCACTTGAGTTTTTTCCTTCTCTTCAAGTTTGCTGTAACGATCTCTTAACTCTTTCAGACACCATACTCTGTATAGAGAGTATCTTGCATTTTTTAGAAAAACATTTCCAAATTTGAAATCAAATTTCGTTTTATTTTGTTTTACTGCTTCTACATTTGCCGATAAGTAAGGCAAATAAACCTTTCCAATTTCTCTGAACAATGGTTCCAAATCTTTGGGAATCCCCTCCTCAAAATCATTATCTATTTTTGACACTTTTGCATTCCATAAATTACTCACCCAGCTCAAAACGTTAGGAGCCTTTTGGCGAATAATTTCTAATGGAACAGGGTCTAAAGCGAAATGCCTAAAGAAAGGACCAGAAAAACCAATATCAGCTATTGAAGGGCAATTACCAAAGAGAAATTTTCTCTTTTCGAAGATATTACTTAGATTTTCCAACAATTTTAAAAAATCGTCTTCTACTGTTTTCAAATTTTCTTTAGTGATCCCATCTCCAGTCGTATAACCATTTCTTTGTCTTCTAGTTAAAAATATTTTTTTCATCCAAATAGGCAGAGGCACCGAGCTTAATAATTCTTCTGCTAAATGCCTTGAAGCAAAATGCGCTCCCTTAGAATAATGCCAACGATAATGCATGGCAGTTCTCCACCACCATTCATCTGCCCAGTCTTCCAATAAAAAGGCAAAAAAAGCTTGAACTGGATCTTTAGGAATAATTTTATTCTTTGGAATTTTAGACTCAAACCATTGAATCATTTTAGTAGTATCGGTCATCCATCTGCCATCAGGTAACTCAACAGCGGGCATTTGATGGATCCCGACTTTTTCTTTCATGGTTCTTTCAAATCTTGGATAACTCAAAACCTTTTGTTTGTAAGAAATTTCTTTCACTCTAAAGTAGTTTTCCATCTTGCCGGTAAAATAAGAAATATTTGAGCCATAAAGCAGAATTGGCTTAGAAAGATCTAGGTCATGCATATTATTATTCCTCTGTTAAGTGACAAAAATTTTTTTCTGAAATAAGAGAAGAAATTTTTTTTTGAGTAACCAAGCTTCAAGAGAATTTCTTTACAAAGAAATTAAAAAAAGGAGTTCTTATTCCTTCAACCCATGACAAGTCATTCCAAATAGACATCTTTTATTAAATAGGGTCTCCGCCGAGAACAGCAGGAGTTTCGCAGTAAGTTTTCAAAATATAGTCTCGATGAGAAAGAATTCTATCGCTCAAGACCTCTTTGATTTCTGGAATTTTGGAATTTGCTTCAAAGAAAAAAAGCATTCCTTCATTTTGTTTGGTCTTAGGCATAATTTCTAGTGAAGCTGGAAGGATTGTCATGCTAATAGTTGACCAGTAAATATCGACTGCAGAAATTTTGTTGCCAACTAAATATTTAGAACCTTTTTCTTCCTGTTTTTTTAGCTGAAGGTCAATCAGCTTAATGATTTCTGCCATTTTGCTTGGAGATTTAGAACTTGCATCATCGCTATAACCATATTTTCTAGCAAGCGGACCATCAGATAAGATTCTCATATTCCAAACAAGTCCATCTTCGCCTAAAACTATGGCACATAACCCAAACATATCTACTCTTTCCTGAAAATTATCTGGAATCAAGTTGACGCTATTCGGAGAGCCAATCTCTTCTGCNAAAGCAAGTTGCTCTATCCAAACNTTTCTAGGACGCTCTTCNTCATGAAACATTGTAGGCAAGGATGTTTGGCTAGTGAGTTCATAAAGCCTAGCTTGACGATCTTTTCCGGTTTTTTTATCAACACCCATAAAGGGATGTGAAACTCTAGTGATTTTTATCTTTTTTACAAAACAGATATTTTTCAATGCTTCTGCATAAATCGCCTGAATTCCTGGAATAAATGTAATCCTCGTTCCTTTTTTCATTTTTGCGGCTTCTTCAAGCGAAATGAATTCTGGTGAGGTAGTTTTTTTAGTCATATGCTCTCCCTGATATGTCTCAAGTTAAATTAAACAATTTAAGGGGTTTTTACAAGACAAAGACTCTTAGTTACTGACTAATTTTTGTGTATAGTGTTTTGAAAATTAATATTTTAGGAATTTATTTTGATTGAACTAGAAAAAAAAGAATCGATTTATCATTTATGTATGAACGCTGGTGAAAATCGATGGAATACTGCATTTGTCAGAGAATTTGCTGAAGCTTTAGATGAAATTGAAAAAGATGAGGGACCAGGAGCATTGGTAACAACTTCTAAAGATCCTAAATTCTTTTCAAATGGGTTAGATCTTGACTGGATGCAAGACCCTCTAGGTCATCCGAAAGGTGGAGATAGAGAAGTTTTTGGTGAAGAATTCATGTACTTAATGGGAAGGATTATTACCTTACCCATCCCGAGTATTTGTGCTATCAATGGTCATGCTTTTGGAGCGGGTTTTATGTTGGCTCTCTCACACGATATTAGACTGATGAGAGAGGATCGAGGATTCCTCTGCGCAAATGAGATGGAACTTGGATTTAAAATACCTAGACCAGAATTAGCTTTATTTAGACATAAAATTCCTGCGAATTCATTTTTTGAGACTGTTCAGTTATCTAAACGTTGGACCGGAGAAACTGCTTTTGCAGCAGGAATTGTTCAAGGCAAGGGTTCGTTTGAAGAATTACCCAAGATAGCGATAAAAAAAGCAGAAGAATTAGCGCCTCTTGCGAAAGATAGGAACCATTATGCAGCTCAGAAAGAAATGCTTTATGGAGAAAACGCTGCTATAAACTTAAACCATGGACCAGCACATATGTTGAAAAATTCAAAAGAATTTGAAATCTAGTTTTAAGATATTCATGTGTTTTTAGGAAAATCCTATATTTTTCAAGATTACCTTCTTTGAGCCATCAAACCGCCCTGAGGACTTTTATCATCGATATAAATAATCTCCCAGTCATCCGATAGGTTTATAAGAGAAGCAAGGAAGACATTTTTAATTGATTTAGGGTAAAAAATGTCATGAAGTAAAGCATAGCCGCCTTTTGGAATCAGTTTTGAAGTTTCAAACCATTCAGCATTACTTGAAATTTCACCGCAATCATAAAAAATTGCATCAATTGATTCAGATTCTTCTAGGATTTTTTTACAATAACCATTGCCTGACAACATATTATTTTTAATATAAAAGTCTTCCTCATTTATAAAAGAATCATGCTTTTTAATGAAATTTAGTAAAGATTCATCATTTTTATCAAAAATGATTTCCATCAATTCTGAAGAACTATCCCCGGTGAATTTTCTTAAAGATTTTTCAACTGAACTAACTTCATATTTTAAAAATTCCTTCTTTAAAGTTTTATATGAATTTTTTACTTCTTCAAAACTCACAGTTATCTCAGGAATAATTTCTACATAATTAGAAAATCTAGAATAATTGCTCATAGAATTTAAAATCCTAAAATATTTACTTGGGTTCATATCTATAGATTTAAAATTTGTCATACCAGTTAAAACCTGAATGGCTAGAATAGTAGAATATCCTCCACCAAATTCTAAGAAACTTCCTTTAAACTCTCTTTGCCTCATTATTGAAAACATTGAAATATATGTCAGAAATGGATCAAATTCTGTTCTCCACCTTCCTGTTAAGGAGATCATTGAAGAACCAAATAAATCTAACTTAGTTTTTTTAGGTAAGAAAAACCATATAAAAATTTTTAGCTTATGAAATATATATTTTAAATAAAAAATTATCTGTTTCATTTTTTAAATGAGTTTCTCTAGATTTAAAGAGTAAAAAAAATTTTCCTATTTTAATACGAATTAGAACTCATTATTAATGTTAATAAATGTATTTTGATTTTATGTATAATCGTATTTTTCTAAGTATATGTATCTAGTTACCGGAGGTGCGGGTTTCTTTGGAGAAACTCTCATAAAAAGACTTCTAAAAACAGGGATTAAAGTTAAATGTCTCGATCTTAATCTACCTCACTTTAATCACGAAAATCTCATTACTATTCAAGGAGATATAAGAGATAAAAATCTAGTTTTAGAAGCCTTGAAAGACGTAAAAATTGTTCATCACAATGTTGCCCAAGTTCCCATAGCAAAAAATAAAAAACTTTTCTGGGAGGTTAACTACGATGCAACTAAACTTATTTTAGAAGAGGCTTTTAGACAAAAAATTGAAAAATTTGTCTATACCTCATCAAGTGCTGTTTTTGGAATTCCTAAAAAAAATCCTGTAACAAAAAACATTACTCCTACCCCCATGGAAGAATATGGAAAAGCAAAATATGAAGCTGAAAAAATTTGCAAAAAGTATATTAATTTAGGAATGTCTTGTGCAATTGTTAGACCGAGAACAATTCTTGGAAATGGTCGCCTAGGAATCTTTCAAATCCTATTTGAGTGGATTTACCAAAATAAAAATGTGCCTGTTATTGGAGATGGAAATAATATATATCAATTCATTCACTCTAGCGATTTAGCGGAAATATGTTTTTTAGCAGGAGAAAACATCCAGTCTGAAATTTATAATGCTGGAGCAAGGGAATTCGGCACTATGAGACAAGCTATTGAAAATCTCATTTCTGCTGTTAACTCAAAAAGCAAAGTTTGTGGGGTTAATCGAAAATTTGCCGAACTAGGAATGAATTTTTCTAGTAGATTAGGATTGTCTCCTTTGGGAAAATACCACTCTCTCATGTATGGTAAAAGTATGTACTTTGATAATAATGAATTAGAAGAAAAACTTAATTATCAAACAAAATTTTCCAATGATGAAATGTTCCTTTCATCCTATGAATGGTATGTGAAGAATAGAACTTCAATTTTATCTGGTGAACTCACAGGCTCAAAACATCAATCTTTCTTAAAACAAAAAATTTTAAAATTTGTACCATTCTTTTTATATTAAAAATGCTTAACCCTTTTTTATTGATTTTTCTAGCCGCATTAAACTCTACAATTGGAAACTTACTTCTTAAGCTAAGTAGAGAAACTGCGTCTTCACAATCATCTTTTCTTGCAGGTTATTTATCAATAAGTTTTATAGGAGCGGTATTTTTCTATGGATTAAATCTTGTAATTTTTGCAAAGGCTTTAGATCTATTACAATTGAATATTGCTTATCCAATTCTGGCTTCGCTCGGTTTCATTATGCTTATTGTATCTTCAGCATATTTTTTTGGAGAATCAATTAGTTTTTACCAATTAATTGGATTGCTGCTTGCCATTATTGGAATCTTTCTTATGGCAAATAATTAACTTCGTGAGATGATTGAATACATAGTAGAAAAATTACTTCCTAATGAATTGATAAATTCTAATCAGGATAAAGAAGAAATATTATTCAAGGTTACATCCTACGTAAAAAACTCTATAGATACTTCGGGTTTTTTTGTTAAGTTTCCGGAAAAATCTTTAAGAGTAGTTACTTACATTTTTTTTAAATTTTTTATGCTCATAGAAATAATTTCTTTAAAAAAAATAAAATTTAAAGATTGCTTAAATAGATTTCTTAAAATGAGTTCCTTTTTCGGGGATGGAATTAGGCTTTATAAGTCACTAGCGTTTTTTGCTCTTTTTGAAGATATTGAACTAATTAAAAAAAACATTTCAAATGAAAAAAATAGAAACTGAATTTTTGATTATTGGATCTGGACCTGGAGGAGCTGCAGCCTCTGAAAGATTATTAAACAGTAAAAAAGAAGTTCTAATGATTGAAGAAGGTTCTGATTTTTCTTGTAACAGTTTTAAATTAAACCCAACGGATGAAATGTTAAACATGTGGAAAGATGCAGCTCTATCTCCTGCATTTGGAATTCCTTCAATAACTTATGCTGAAGGCAAATGTGTTGGGGGTGGAACAGAGATAAACAGCGGAATCATTCAAAGAGTTCCAGAAGAAGTGCTAAATAGTTGGTCAAAGCTTTCTAAAATAGATGGAGAATATTATTTAAAAGCAATTCATGAAGATTATGATTTTATAGAAAAGAAACTAAATGCATCTATTTTGCAAGATAGAAGAAATATGCACTCTGAAATGCTGAAAAAAGTTGCTGGGTTAAATTCTTGGAAAATAGATAGCTTACCGAGAGCATTAAAAGGCTGTACATGTTATGAACCTTTATGCAATTGTGGAGGTAGGCAATCAATGACGAAAACCTTTCTTGAAGATGCAAAAAAGGATAATGCTTTTAAACTTGAAAGTAATACTAAAGCTATAAAAATAAATTTTAAAAAAAATAAAGCGTTAAGTGTCTTAGCTGAAAAAAAGATAAATAATACAAAAGAAAAAATTGAAATTCATTTCAAACATCTTTGTTTATCAGCTGGGACTATCAATACCCCTTTTTTAATGATGAAGTCTGGATTGAATTTTAAAGGGCTTGGTAACTTTCAACTTCACCCAACTATTAGAGTTTTAGCAAGGTTTAAAGAAAATATTGAAGCAATGAAAGAGAGATTGCCTGATGTAGCTATTACTGAATTTATGCCGCATATAAGATTTGGAGGCTCTGTGGTATCCCCAGCAATATTTGGAATGAATCTATCCGAATCTTGGGAAAAAAGATCTCATTTAGCTAATAAACTCAATAACTTAGCATCATATTACGTAATGATAAAACCATTGAGTTGGGGCAAAATATCCAAATTTGCTTTTATTAATTCTCCTTTTGTAAGTTACCGTCTAAAAAAAGAAGATTTTTCAAATCTAAATAAAGGTCTAATAGAACTTTCAAAAGGTTTATTTGAATTAGGAGCGCTAGAAGTACATCCGTCAATAAAAAATCATGAAGGCTGGTTTTCTCGAAAAGATCTTGATAAAAATGAACCTGTCAATAAAATCAGAAAAAAATTTAACTTAATGAGTATCCATTTATTCAGCTCATGTTCTCCTCTCAATAATTTTGAAAATTTACTTGATTTTGGAAGAGTCAAGAAAGTAAAAAATTTATTCATAGCTGATGGCTCTACTTTGATTAATGCTCCTGGAGTAAATCCACAAGCAACGATAATGGCAGTCTCTAGAAGAAATGCTGAATCTTATTTGGAGAAAGTAAATGGATAGTTTTATTGAGTTACAAAATATGTTCAGAATAAAGCAGTGGTTAAAAAACTTATTGGTTTTTTTTCCAATAATCATTGTTCCTTTTGAAACATCAATATCTTCATTAGTAAGTTTACTATCTACATTTTTTTTATTTTCTTTCCTCGCAAGTATAATTTACATAATCAATGATTGGACGGACAGATTTGAAGATGCAATGCATCCAGAAAAAAAAATTAGACCTTTTGCTTCTAAAAAACTTAACGGGGTTCATGCTTTTGTTGGAATTATCATTCTGACATCAATGGTAATAGCCCTAATTTTCTTTAATAACTTTTCAATTTACTTTTTAAGTTTACTAATGGTTTATTTCATTCAAAACCTGGCTTATAACTTTTATCTAAAGGATGTTTCAATCATTGAATTTTTATCCGTATCTTCAGGTTATCCCTATAGAGTATTGGGAGGAGGTCTTGCAGTAGGTCTAATACCCAGTTATTGGATTTTGATAACAATTTTTTTAGCTGCAGTTTTTGTAATTGCTCTAAAAAGAAAGCATGATATTAAAGCCTTCCATAAGGATGCATTAAGAAAATCTTTTAAAAAGTATCCTGCAGAATTTTTTGATAAGGTTTCTTCCTTATCCGCTAGTGCTGTGATTGTCTCTTACTTAATTTTTACATTGTCAGACTATGCTCAGGAAAAGTTTTTTAATCCTCTGCTTCCCCTTTCATCTTTACCGCTAATTTATTGCATATTTCGATATCTTCAAATCTCAGAGAATCAAATTACTTCGCATGATCCTGTTTCAATAATCACCCAAGACATGGGCTTAAAATTGGGAATTTTGATTACAATCCTTTTCATTTGCATTTCAAACTTCTACTTTGGGACTTTTTAATCAGGCAAATGTTTTCAAAAATCATTATTACCGGGGTAAATGGATGGCTAGGGAATGGTTTGTTAGATTTTTTAAAATCTAAATTAAAAGATCAAGAAAGCATTTTCTATGATCTTAAAATCATAGGTTTTGATCAACAAAAACCAGAAAATAAAAATGCTCAAATGAATGGTATTGAGTATATTGAAGGTGATTTAAGATCAAAGAGAGATATTGAGAATTTAGTTAAAGACAGTGAAGATGCATTATTTATTAACCTTGCTGGCATTATTCACCCAAATACATTAAAACAATCTGACTTTAATTTAATTAATAACATATCTGTTACTAATTTAGCAAAAGCTGCAAAAAGTGCAGGTGTTAAGAAATTTATTGCCATGTCTTCAAATTCTCCATGCGGATACTCTAAAGATAATTCGATAATATTTGATGAAGAATCAAATTACCGCCCCTACATGGGTTATGGGGTCTCGAAAATGAACATGGAAAAAAATATTTTAAAAATCTCAGATAATAAAAAAAATACTAATTTTTCAATAATAAGAAGTCCTTGGTTTTATGGTCCAAATCAACCTGAAAGACAAACTAGTTTTTTTAAAATGATAAGAAATGGAACTTTTCCAATTTTAGGCAAAGGACAGAATCTAAGATCAATGGCTTATATAGACAATATTTGTGATGGTATTCTAAGGGTTGCAAGATATTTTGATTCTAATGGAGAAATATTTTGGATTGCAGATGAACATCCATATAAAATGATAGAAATCGTCAATACTATCAAGAAAATCATGAGTAAAGACTTTGGGCTTGATGTATCTAGTAAGCAAATTTATTTGCCTAAGATTACAGCAGATTTTGCAAGATATACTGACGGAATTCTTCAAAAATTTGGTTTTTACAACCAAAAAATTCATGTACTTTCTGAGATGAATCAAACTATTTCCTGTGATATTTCAAAATCAAAAAATTTATTAAACTTTCATCCTAAAGTATCTTTAGAAGATGGTATGAAGAAATCTATTGCTTGGTGTCTAGACAATAACTTAGGTATTTGATGGAAAGTTATTTTTTTTTAGCTCCTTTTCTTTCCTTCCTTTTCGCAGGTTTAATAAAATTTATAATAAATTCATTAAAAATTAGAAAGCTTGCGTTTAAAAAAATTGGTCTTGGAAACTTTCCTAGTACTCATAATGCAATAAGTTCTTCAGCTTTTTTCACTGTTTTGTTTCAGGAAGGGCTTAATTCGCCTTTCTTATCAATTGCTTTTGCGTTGATGCTCATCGTAGCAATTGACTCTTTAGATTTGAGGAACAAAATCGAAAAGCATGCAAAAGCTATCAATGAACTAGAAAAACCTAATGGATTTTCTTTTAATTTGAGAACAAAAATTGGTCATAAGCCTATTGAAGTTTTTGGAGGATTTCTTGTAGGGATTACAACGAGCTATTTATTTTTTTTATTAGTCAATGGCGCTTAAAATACCTTTGAATGAATTTTAAGAGAGAAAGTGAAACTTTTTTTTGGATCTAACACAAAGACATTTCTCTTTTTCTTGTTCCTTATCTTCTGCGTACAATTTTTTTATACTTTTTATCCAAGCAGAATGCCTTTAATTCAAGAAACGCATTTCTTCATTACACAAATATTCTTGGGAAATGTTTTTTTGGATGATGCAAGTGCTTTTTACTCCTTATTAATTACTCCTTTTTACAATTTCTTTTACCCAATATTTCAAAATCCATCTTTTTATTACATTTTTTCTATTCTATTTGAATTTTTTTTCATTTTTTATTTGTTCTTTCTAGTTTCACTAATTTCTAAAAATTATCTTGCCTCTTTTATAGCTGTCATTATTCTATCCCCTTTAGCCTCTGCAACCATTTACAATATCTTCGGTTTATATATTTTTCCAAATCCTGCTCCAGCTTTCGAGTGGGGAAATGGCACCCTTTCAACAAGATATTTTTTGGGATTGATTTTTCCTTTACAAATTTATTTTATTTCAAAAAATGAAAGCTTCTTTAGCTCCCTCTTGCTTGCTTGCTCAATATTAATTCATCCAAATTCATTTGTATTTATTCTAGGCATAAGTATCTTTTGTGAAACCTACTTATTTGCAATTGGTAATGGAAACAAAAAGAGATTAGGTCTTTATTTATTAATTTTAATCGGATCCTTAATTTTTCTTTTAGATAAGTTTTATTCAAGCGACTATGATTTTAGTGAGTCCTATTTGATTTCTGATAATGTAGAAAGATACATAAACCTTGTGAGAGATGAAGCAGATGATTTTTCGATAATATTTCAGTTAACACAAAATTTCTTACAAACAGGTTTTATAACCATTTTTATAATATTTACACTTTTTATTTTCTCTCGAATTTATAAGCAAAAATATCATCAAAATATATTTTTTATTTTCACTGCAATTCCTTTGATTCTTTTTTATCTTGGATTTGTTGTAGAAATGATTTCCTACAAGTTGGAAATTGACTTTCTTTTAAATTTAATAATCGGTCTCCAGCCTGGTCACAAGCTATTGTCTTTTAGCTTTTTTCCGGCAATGTTTATATGGAGTAAATGTTTAGCTTATTTTTTTGAAAATTATAATTTAAAGATTAAACCTATTATTTTACTTAGTTTTTCAGTTTTGCTTTTTAGCATTTCTGTTAAAGGAGCATTAAAATCTTATGACTTTTTAAATGGTCTAAGCACAATAGAAAGTGGAAAGTTTAGTTACGGGGATGCCCTTATTTTAAGATCTAAATATCTAAATGAAAGAAATCCTTCATCTCCAGTAATTTATGATTTAGGGCAGTTTGAAGAAAAAGATTTAAAAAATTTAAGCTTAAGTAACAACTTAAACATCAATCAAACTTACGAAAATAAATACGGAAAAGTATTAGCTTTTGAGAGCTTAATTTCTCTCATTAGAAATAATCTGGTTGCCGGATCGGGAGTAATTGTTCCCCCTTATTTATTTCACTTAAGGGATACTCTTATTGACTATAAAATTTTTTTTCAAGAACATCATGATGGAAATATTATGATGGGGTCTTTTTTAGCAACTCAGGGTCTGTTGAAACGTATGCAAGCAGTTTTAGGAGTTACTTATACTTCTTTACCGTTGCAAACATCAAAGTTGAACTATACAGCAATGAGATACTTCTACAGAAAACTTGACAGCAATAAAGCAAAATTAATTGCATCAGAATTTAATGATTATAATTTCATCTTAACCGAGAAAAATCATAATATTGATGCAAAAATAATTGCGTCAAATGAGTTTTATAATCTTTATGAAATAACAAGATAAGGAAAGCTTTCACAAGGTTTTTAAGCAAATCTAAAAATCTTTTTAGAAAAACTTCTTCTTGTTCAGAATACTTTTTCTCTTAGTATTAATCAGCACGGGATAAGATTTTTTGAATCATTGAAAAAAATGGCTTTTGTTTATCAAGATAAGAAAAAATATCCCTTCGAAATATATCTTTTGCACGAGGATTTGCACCTTGTTCTAACAACATTTCCATCCCGTTAGTATTGCCAGAGTTAATTGTATGTTCTGTGGCATACATAAGAGGTGTGGTACCTTTCGGATTAGTTTTATTTATATCAGCTCCGCATTCGATAAGAGCAGCTAAAGAAGATTCAAGACCATTATATGCTGCTATTATTAAACCAGACCAACCTTGATTGTTACTTTCCTTTAGTAAACGCGGATTTTGTTTTGCGAGTCTCTTAATATTGAGAACGTTTTCAGACTCAACAGCTTTAAGGAATTGATCAAAGGTATCCTTTTCTACGATGACATCTCGCTCTTCAGTTGAGAGATGAATAGTGTAATCGTCTTCATAAGTTATAGATCCTGGGGATTGACTAGAAACTAAATCCGTTTCTGAAACTCCAAAGACATGGTGACCTTCTATGAATGGCAATTGAAAATCTCTAAAGGTAAAAGCATTGATCTGTCTCACTACATCAGAAGTGGTTGTTGAATCGAATTTAATTTTCAGATCTGAGTAATTTATTGATTTCTTTGAATAATATGAATGACCTTCTGAACTTTGAGGTATTGCATCATAATTATCTTCAATTATATTTCCTATGGTTTTTTCAACTAATTTTTGACCGTTTAACAAATATTTTTCATATAGCTCTTTGCAATAAATATCCTTTTTCATGGGAAAAGAGATTTGAGTAATAATAGATCCTGTATCTATCCCCTCATCTATATGGTGAATTGTGCAGCCGGACCTTTTCTCACCATTCAAAATAGGGTGCGCACTTGTATACATGCCTTTGTAAGCAGGAAGCAGTGAAAAATGGATATTATATAAACGAGCGTCTTTAAATTTTTCGGGCTTAATTAACTTAAAATACTCTAGAGAAATAAAACATAAATCTTCTACTTCGTAAACATCTGAAAGTGACACAAGATTTAGACCCAGTAAAGTAGCATGCTTCTTTAATGATGGTTGCCATTCATCTAAGCCGCTGTCTTTATCATCAGGTAAGACTACAATATTGTAGTGCTCTCGAAATTGCTCATAAATGAAGTACAGCCCTGCAACTGCAATCGAGTTTTTCCCAGCAATGCAAATAGTCCCTTTACCCTTCATAGATATATTACTCAGGAATAACCGGTTCCTCGCCAAATTGCGCTTCTTTAATATCAAAGACTTCACCTAGATAACCATTTTTTTTGAGATTGGCTCTAACTTCTGACGGTAAGTGCCAAGCAAGGTTAAGTATTGGTAAAGAAATATCCTCGGAAGCATAAAGTTCTGACTCTGGCAATATCGGTATCTTGGTCCCGGGGACATAATTATGAACTTTTTTTGAACCAGTAATTTCATATACGGCTGATATATGGTTTTCGTCTAGTCCTAGTAACTTAACCATAATTGCAGCTCGACCTGGAAAAGCCTTTGCTCTTAATTTTCCATACTTAGCAATCTTTTCTTCAAGGAATAGGCGCATGTCTTTCTGCCAACTAGAAATGTTCTTCTTCATAATTTTGAATTTTTCAAGAAAATCATTTTCTTTTTTATTTTCATAGGAAATTTTATGATTTGATCCTATGTAAACTCTTATATTGCCTCCATAGCGAGACACATACTGAACATCAAATAAAGTTTTGCCCAGAGTTTGAGCAATGAATTCAAATGACCTTTGTGAGTAGGTTCTAGGATGTTCATGATAGAAAGTATCGAACTGATCAGTATCTAAAACCGATCCTAAATAGTGATTTTCTATTACTAATGTTGTTTCTTCACCAAGAATTATTTTCAGATTCTCAAGTAATTCTGGAAGATTATTTATATGCGCGAATACATTTGTAAAGGTTATGACATCTGGATAACCATGACGGTCAAGAAAATAAGACGCAGAGGCTGCATCAAAGAATTTATTAATTGTCTCGTGTTTTGAATCATTTGCTGCGGCTGTTGGTTCTATGCCAATCGTTTTAGAACCTTTCTCCTTAAAAAAATTCAATAAACTGCCGTCATTACATCCTATATCTAATACTAACTTGCCCTTTAAATCTCCCAATCTTTCTTCAATATTCGCCACTAAGTCTTTCATTCCTGAAAGAACACTGCCAGTCATACGTGCTCGATAGTGATAAGTTTTCGGAAAAAGGAGCTTCTTCTCAACGTCATAATTTTGAAAAGCTGTGAAGCAATTCGTACAGAAAACTATATCTATTGGATACATGGCACAAGTGGTATTCGAACCAATTGGAATCAAATCATCGCATAAAGGATGTTCGCCTAAATTCAAAACCTCAACAATACTTTTACTGCCGCATACTTCACAACAGGAATCAATTTTTCTACCACCTTTCATTTTATTCCTACTCAATAATAATGATTTTAAGAATCCCTTTTGTATCTGTACTTTCAGGACTATTCAAACAATTTAGTTGAAAATTAATTTGAGAGTTTAAACCTTTTTCACCTATAGATAGCTGTTTTTTTATTCATATCAATAATCAATAATTAATCATGGCTAGCGCCATCAATCAAAATTATATTGAGATCTTCAGGCAAATCTAACTCATCTAGACAGGCAAAATTTACTGCTATTTGATCAGGATATCTTCTTCTTTTGTGGTGAGTATAAACTCCACAAACTTTGCAGAAATAATGCTCAGCAATATTTTTATTCCATTTGTATAAACCCAAATATTCATTACCTTCTAACAAAGTAAAAAATTCCTTAGAGACTGGTTTCATGACAATAGATTTCTTTCTGCATAAAGAGCAGTTGCATTCATATACATCCTCATAAACATTCTCAGTCTCTATTTGAAAACGTACTTTTTTACAGTGGCAAGATCCTTTAAACATTTTTAATTAAGTAAGTTAGCTATCTCAATCATAAAAAGACTCATAATATTTCTCTATACTGGTGCAACCTGGGTGCCATTCAAATCGGCGGGCTTAAATGACTAACAAAATATTGAATTACATTGTTCAGAGCCTCGCGTGTTGGATGCCCCGATTGATCGACAAAATCTAACGTTAATACAGAGTGACCTCTTCCCGGCAATGTTATCTCTTGAACTCTTATGTTGCCGTCATCATTAAAAGCGCGATGCACACATTTGGATTTTTCTTGCGTGCACAGTGGATCGTCCTCGAAACGTAAAACTCGCATGGGGCCTTTCACATCGAGAGCGTTACGACTTTGTTCGATGTCATCAGACGACATATGCAACTCTCCCTGTTTGAAAAAAGGCATTGCCGGTTGTGATGCTACGGCTGCAAGGACACTATCNTCACCAATAAGCTGTATCGCGAAGTTGCCCGTGAGNCACATNCCAATAACTCCTACGCCTTTAACACCCCGTTGATCCCTGACTTTTCTGCAGAGCAGACGAACCCAATCGGCTATCGGACTCGATCGATCGCTGGTCATTAATCGAAACTCCTTTCTGAGCCACATGCATCTAACAAGATTCCCGCCGATTGATGTTTTACCCAAAGGTCCGAACAAGTGTGGCATAAC